>DHDT01000047.1:19554-33095 GCA_002399505.1 Caryophanales bacterium UBA4869
TCCTCCTTATTCAGCAAAGCTTTCATCAAGCCAGCTTGGCATGGCGGTTGTTCCATAATCCGAATAGACTTGATCGACGGTGTATTTGAGATTGGTGTTGAAGGTGGCCTTCAGAGAAGAAAGGTGATTGTCTTTGACAGTGACTGAGGCTTTGAGGCCTTCACCGGTTGTGATATCAAACTGAGGAATGACAAGTTTCTCTGCCACATAAGGGGCCGCCAGAGAATCCAGAACATAGACTCCTTCTGATTCTTTGAGGAAAACCTCAGGAGAGATGTTGTCTAAGTTAGGAAGGAAAGAAGATCTCTTGACACTGAGATCCTGGATATTGAAGGAATTTCCGGAGAAAGAATATAAGTAGGATGTATAGGTGCCATCATCATTTTTGAGATAGTACATGTCACCGTCAAAAGGACCGCGGAAAGAGAGACTGTTATGAACAAAGACACTCTTCTCAGTCACGTAGATTCTTGCAGTGCTTGTCGAAGAAGCCGAGAAGAAGGAAACGGTGTAGTTGTCTTCGTTTTTGATGGCAGAATCAATGACACTGTCAGCTAAAGAACGGGGACTTAAGTGAGTGATAGGCGTGACGTCATAGGAGAAAGCAACGCTGAGAGAAAGAGAATTGATCACTTCTTCTCCTTGGATATCATTTTCATCAGAACTTGTCGCCAAGATTTCCGTGACATCAGGAATAGTCAGAGATAGTTTAGTGGCCTTTCCTTCTGATACTGTGAACTTGGCTTCAGAGATATATCTCTTATATCCGGTGAGCAGAGAAACCAAATCAGCTGCCTTGACCGGATCTAGATAACCTTCATCGCTGATATCTTCCTCATCGACATAAGTAAAGGGATTGGCGTAATATTCGTTGTAGACGACATTCTGTCTGAGATGCTCGACATTGATTCTGGTGATGGTGTTGTTAGGAGTGAAAGCCTCACTGACTGCAAGACCTGTCTTGTTTTTGTAGTATGTGGAGTAGATGTTTCCATCGTAATCACGGATAGAGGGTGTCGTCGTACCGTCAGTCTCTTTGATGAGATAGTAATCCCTGGTGACGTCAATGGCCTTTTTCGTATTCAGATAAGAATAAGAGTCAGGATATGTCTTGCTTAAATTTCCTGTAATGCTGATATTGACATTTTCATTCAAATTATTGAGAATGGTTGACTTATCTAAAGCGGACAAGGCCATATTTGCCTCTTTCACCTCAGTATTTGCCAAGCTCTGGCAGGATGACAGTGAAATAATCAAAGGCAGGATAAGCAAAGCTATCTTCTGTTTCATTTTCCGGTCCTCCTTATTGCGCCTTGACGTAATTGACGGCATCGGCAATGTCGTCAACTTTTTCAAGATCAGTCTTTCCAAATTCTGTGAAGGAGAAGTTCGTCGTATAGAGATAACTGCTTCCGGAGTAATAGACATAGTGCTCAAGTGATCCAGAGATATCGCCGTTACTTTCAAACTTCAGCTTCATCTTTCCAAAATAGTAGCTCGTGCTACTGACATATTGGAATAATCCGCCATTAGCTACACCGTAGTCGCAGGGACCAAAGAGAGCTTCAGTGATCGCATAGCAGAAAGCGTAGTCTCCATATAAGAAAGATCCGATATCAAATGTATAATATCCCGTTTTCTCATCATAGGAGAGATAACCGGCTCCGATATTATAGATATAAGGAAGAACTTCGCTGAGCTTTGTATAAGTGACAGAGTTCAAAGCCTGATAGGTATCGCTGGAAGGAGAGATACCGATTCTGGCTAAGTTACCGTCGGTATCATAGGCGATTCCGACATAGGTTTTGCCGGCCGAGCTGTCAGTCAGTTCCATGGACGATAACATCATCGGAGGGAAGGTGGCCGTGCTGTCTTTGCTTTCGAGAGCATAGTAGTTAGCATATTTCAGGGCGGAAGTTCCTTCGTTATATGTCATATCGATATTCTCGGTGAAGTTGCCTTTGAGAATATTGGTCTTCAACGTCGCCATTTTTTCAGTATATTCTGTTTCTTGACTTTCGGTCATTGATGAATTGACCGGAGATAACTTTGAAACGGATTCAATGGCCTTTAAGGTCGAAGTGTAAACATCTTTGATAGCTCCATAACGGTCTTTTTTGATTCTGGTCACGTTATAGGCAGTCGGCGTGCCATCGCTGTTGATGGTGATGGTAAGATCTTTGATGTAATAAGAAGTCGAAGAACTGTCCCAATTGAAAGAATCATAGTCGAATAAGAAGGAACAGAAAGGAATCTCTAAGGCTCCGTATCCGTAATCAGTGGCCTTTAATATGTAGGAGTCCTCTGAGGAAGTCATAGTGAAATAGGAGTTGAGCTTAGCAGTCGTCAGACTGCCAAGATAGCGGAAAGGAGAACCATAGTATTTATCATACGAGATGATATTGGAATCGGAGTCAGTCAGGTTCTTGTCAGTGACGGTATTATTGACGGCCAGGTATTGTAGGATGGCGGCATCGCCAGTACCGCGAGTGAGATACATTTCCTGAATGGTGGTTCCGGCGTTTTTGATGATTGAGGTTCTATTGGTTTTGTCTATCTGTTCGATGACGGTGAAATTATCTATTTTTGTCGAATAATTAGTGTTGATATCACTGGTTATCTGATAGGCGGAATTAAAGAAAGTCTTGATGGAGAGAGCCTGACTGTCAGTCAGAGAAAGATTTTCGTTTGCGTCTCTGTTGATATTGGAAGCGATACCTAAACCGTTTTTGTCAAGGTTATAGGATGACAGAGAAACTGATAATAGAAGAGGAGTGAGAATCAATAATTTTATTTTCTTCATGCGATTGTTCTCCTTAATGTCAAAGTAGCTTTTTCATCCGTGAGATCTGTTACCTCAAAACTGATGCCAAGCTTTTCTCCCTCGACTCCGTTTCCGTCAAAGGCGAAGTCTTTGTAGAAACCGTCGATCTGATCTTCTGAGCCGAAAACATCACCTTTTTTGAAGAGATCGGCCTGTGATACTGTCTGACTGGAGACGCAGTGACGGTTGATTCCGTCTTTGGATAAGAAGGAAATAAGCGGATAAGTTCCGGTTATTCCGTTTGAACTATAGGAATTTGTCCAGGAATTGGTGTAGGCATAATCATAGACATAGTCGACATTCTTTCCGTTTCCTAAGTCAGCTTTGACTGTGAAATCGGGTTCTTCATAATATTCGTAGTAGTTTCCCTCATACCCTCTGACTAAACGGGAATCAGCCTTCAAAACGCGGATACCGGGTTTGGAATAGAGAGTGGTTCCATAGACGGAAGAAGTCTGAGAATCATAATCGTTCACTCCTTCGATTGTGTAGTAATCGATGATGAGGTATTCACCATACTTGCTCTTATCTCCGACATATAAAGTCAGAGCATCACCTGAGGAGATAGCCGGTTCAAGTTCAATTGTCATAGTCTGGGAAGCTATATCGCTGTATTTGATGGCTTTGGGTTCAATCCATCCCAGCTGATATTTGCTGAAGGAGTTTTGATCACTTACGTAACCATCTTCTATATCCATATATCCTAAAGGTGAACGATAGACGTTATTTGAATTTCCAGTCAGATCAGAATAATCATCAAGTCCGATGCACTGACCTATCAGGTTGTTGATGACATGTGAATCGGCTTTGCCGTTATAAAGAGCTAAGTTTCCGGCTGCGGAAATATAAGAATTGACAGCGGGAGAATCAGAACTTGAGAAACTGCTGTGGAAACCGACAGTTGGCTTAAACATGGAAAGATAGAGACTATTCATAGTGTCATTACCTAAATCGATGCTGGTGTCATAGGAATAATTGAAGACGATGGCGATATTGTCCACTAATCTGTCATCGTTGGAGTCAAAGTCACCTACATAATAGGTCTCTGTCTCGACAAAGAGATAGTTATAGACATAGTTGACGATTCTCTGCATGAGAGCATCTTTGTTATTTGAATTGTAATAAAGAATCAGATCAGACAGAGAATCTTCGAGATGCACTTCCTGAGAGACGACTCCAGTCAATTCAAGGGATTTGAAAGAAGAATCACGGTAATACTGGTAGACAGAAGGATAATCGTTTCCGGTCTTAAAGAAGGTCGCGTTGATGGTTTCCAATAAACTGTCACTGTAAAAATCGTTTTTCTGATCGATGGATACTGGAACAACAAGGATATTTGCCTCTCCCTTTGAAGGAAGACCGAAATTGTCCTGACTGACTCTCATCTTGTTTAAGTCGGAGAGTTCTCCCTGAGGATTCTTAACACTTGGCTGGACGGCATTAGCGGGAGCTTCTGCTCCAGGTTCCCAGGCGGAGTTGTAATAATCTTCTTTGCTGGAAGAAGTCTCTGTAGTGCCAGATGAACTAGACGTTTCATCAGAGCTTGAGGAAGCGGTGTTGCTGCAGGAGGCTAAGAGTGCCAATGTGACTAACGGAAGTATCAGAATTTTTCTCGTATCACGTTTCATGATCTGCTCCTTTTTTTGAATAAACTTTGTATTATCTGTCTTAGTGAAAGTGCTTTCATAGTAGTCTCAATATCCGAATAAACAAGAGATCATCGAATATCTTCTTTTGATATTGAGTGGCATTACTTCGGCCTTTCGCCGTCTACAGACTATTATATTTGATTTCAATTTTATTTATACTATGCGCTTTGTGTGTTTTTTCTTCTTTATTGGAAAAAACACATCGTCTATGCTATTTATATTAAATCTGCAAAAACGTGAAAGGATGACTATTTATGAACAAAAAGACAATTGCTTTTTCTCTTTCTGCCGTGCTTGTTTTCTCCTTGCTGACTTCTTGCGACTTGGGAGTAAAAATTTCTTCTGTATCTGGTTCTGTATCCGGTTCTACGTCCGGTTCTTCATCTGAAGCCTCTAGCTCAGATAAAGACAGTAGTTCTTTGATCTCTTCAACCCCCATCTCCTCTTCTGATTCTTCACTCGCCTCGAGCTCATCTGGTGATACTACGACTGAAATCGATATGGCCTTTGAAAACATCGGTGACTACGCCAAGCTTAAAACCACTGTCAATAAAGCTATGACTGAAAAAGGAATCACAGGTGTTACCGGAACGGAAAAGAACGGATATTGGACTGAAGGCAACAACCTCACTTATTCAATCACCAAAAAGGGTGTCAATGTCGTCTCGGAAGGAAAAACTGACAGCACTCAGTTTTTAGGGATCATCGATTCAGAGAATGTCTATTACTCTCTTGATAACTATGCGACTATAGCTTCGGGAACATTCTCAAGAAAGAAGATAGTCCAAGAGGAGAATTATGCCTATACTGATCAGATTACTGAGGAAGCTGCCTTAGATGAAATCAACTATATCAAGGATAAGGCCCTTACTAAGAACTCAGCCTTAGGTTTCTTCAATCTTTCTTCATCGAAATACACTTTCAGTGACAACTATAAATACATCAGCAAGACTCTCACTTATCAAGTTAGTTTCAACGCTTATTCCGAGTCCACTGATACCTATACCGGCTGCCACCTTTATTCTGTCCTCTTAACCCTTAGCAAAGAATTCCTTCTCAACAGTGTCGTCTATACGGATGCTGTCTATAATCCGACTGACTGGCAGACAGATTCTCATGCACCTAAAGACGGAACTGAGGCAACTAGAACCAATCGTTACACCATTGACAGCATCACCTATGAGGATGTTTTGGAAACTACCTCTCTTCCTATATCAGCCACAATCAAGAATACTGTCTTTATGAACAGTATTTCTAATCCTGCAATCTATTCTGGATATGGACAGGAAAGCCAGAGCGAAAAGAACAAACCTTTAGAAGGTGCCTACCTGGATATTGATTTAGATGTCTTATCCTTCTCTCCTGCTGAAGCAGTCGACAAAGATACAATCAGCATCATCGGAACCAGTGATGAGTCAGTCGTTTCCTTTAAAAGCAGATTCAATGGCTGGCAGGTAACAGAAGGAACAGCCGGAAAGACCGTCACTTTGACAGTCGGCAATTCCTTCATCAGCATTCCTGTTGAACTCACTATTCAGAAAGCACCTAATATCGCTAATATTGATGCCGATAATCCTTCTCTTGCCTTTGTTGATTCGACCAAGGGAACTACTAAGTATTTAAGCAGTGACTGGACTTATCAGATTGTGATGGGAAGTTTAAATACCGATTTGGTTCTGAAAGTCAAAACGACTAACAAAGGTCCTTTTGAAAAGACGATAACAGCCGAAGACGGCTTAGATACCACAATCCTTGAATTAAAGGCTGTCGATCAGACTCTCTATTATGATGCTGCAGATGTGACTTCTTATTCCTATGTCTACTTCTCCTTGAACTTGAAAGTCAATCCGGTTGATATTCCAGAAGACAACAATTTCCGTTATGTTGATACTGCAAACGGATATACGAGTTATTGTTCTCTGTTCAATTACATTGGAACTGATGAATGGGGAAATCAAAACTCAATGCAGTTCTCTTTCCGTGTATCTCTTGCCGCTTAAAGCTTAATAAAAAGACTTATCTGTTTTTGATTGTTAAATAAAAGAAGACGATTTAATTATTTCACTAAGGCTTTGCTTTGAATGATAGAAAAATATTCACCTTCTTTTACGATGTCATACTCTTTCAATATCATTAATAAAAGTTATCTGCTTTTATAATGAAAAGATGAATTGTCTGTTTAGAATTTCTTCATATTTTAGACATTATTCATAAAAGAAAAATCCCTTCTTGGATTATTCCAAGAAGGGATAGTTTATTGATTTTTTAGCTGCTTTTAGGCTGCTTTTAAAGCGTTCAAAGCGGCAAAGATAGCTAAACCGGTACGAGCATCAGTTTGAGTTGCACCAGTGGTGACAACGAAATCGACAGAAGGAGTGAAGGTTCCATATTGGCTAGTTAAATCAATTGCGGGTGTACCAATAGCAGTAACAGCCTGATCGACGGTCTTTCCGACAAAGGTGGTATTGACGACTTTCTGAATGTTGAGAGAATAATCGATGAAGGCATTGAATCCGGCTTTTGCTAAATACATAGGAGTGAAGTTATGGGCTCCGGCTAAAGGCAAACCAAGTTCGACGGCAGTGATTTTGCTAGCAGAATCAGTGGTGATCTTTACGGCAGCACCATAATTTGAACTATGGCTATTATAGATGGTATATCCATAGGCGATCTTGTTATCGGTAGTATCTTTGAATCCATTTCCGTTGACAACACCGGTAGTAGGAATAGTGGCAGTGTCAACAGTGATGGCACTGAAGACAGTGGTGAAAGGATCATAACTGGCTTCATTGGCAATGACGTAGGCTTTGCAGGCCTGGTAGATAGCGACATTGGTTCTGGAATCAGTCTGACTGGCACCAGTGCCGACAAACTTGTAATCGTCAGCAGGAGTGAAGGTTCCATATTCACCCTTGGTAGGATCAGCAACAGCATCCTTTAAGGCATTGGCGACGATTATAGGATCCTTGGTTTTGACAGCGGCTTTGACATTGGTTAAGAAATTGGCCTTGTAGGTAGCATAGGCGGTAGCGCCGTTTCCAGTTGCATAGCTAGGAGTGAAGTTATGGACATTGCTAGCAGGAGCACCGATAGCGATGTCAGTGATCTTCTGGTCAGCGATGGTGAGCTTGACAGCGACACCATAGCCAGATCCGTAGGCGGTATAGGAAATCCAGCCATAGGCAACACCTTCTTCGGCATAACCATTGGCGATAGCGCCCTCGGTGGTGTCATTAGTAGCCTTGGTCAGATCAATTCCTGCAAGAACAGCGGCATAAGGATCCTGGATGTCGACAGCGCTGCTTACCGAAGAAGCAGGAGTCGAAGTTCCAGCGACAGAAGAAGTTCCAGCGACAGAAGAATTTCCTCTGACAGAGCAACCGGCAAGTCCCATAAGTGAAGCAAGAGCGATAGTCAGCAAAGTCTTGTTTTTAGTCATTTTTGTTTCTCCCCAATTTTATGGTTTTATTATTGTAGCAAAAAACTATCGGTAACGTACAAAATATACTTATAATATTTATAGAGGACAAAAACATGCCAAGAATTATCCTGGTCGGAGGCGGTTCGTCATCAGGTAAGACCTATGTGACTGAAAACGTAATCAAGAACATCGGAGAAGAGAATGTCACCCGTCTTACTATCGATGATTACTATCGAGATCAAAGCGATATGCCGATTACAGAACGAGTCAAAGTCAACTACGATCATCCTAAGGCTTTTGACTGGCCTTTGATGAGAAACCAGATTCGGGACCTGAAAGACGGCAAGGCCATTCAAAAGCCTATCTATGATTTCACTATTCATAACCGGGCAAAAGATACTGAACTGATCGTTCCTAAAAAACTTATCGTTGTCGAAGGAATCATGGCTCTTGTTGACAAAAAACTTTGTGATATGGGCGATTTGAGAGTTTTTATTTCTGCCTCGAGAGAAAGAAGACTTCTTCGAAGAATGATCAGAGACCACGAGGAGAGAAAGAGAAGCTTTGATAACATCGTCAATCAGTACTTCAATACCGTTCAGCCGATGTTTGAGGAAATCATCGCTCCTTCATCCAATTATGCCGATGTCATCGTGAATAACGACGGCGTCGAGAACCTGGCTATCGATGTTCTTACCTGCGTCTTCAGAGAAGAACTTGAAAAAGCATCATTGGGTCTTACTCAGGATCGTTCTACATCATCAGAATTCACTGAAGAAAAGCTGGCAAAAGTCTTTTTGGACGGCGATAAAGAACCGATTAAATAAATTTTCTTTTTTAGAAAAATGTCAAATAGTCATTTTCTTTTTTGAATTGTGAACATGATGACAGATGGGACATACTGAATCGCCGTTTGTGTCTGTTTCTGTAATATTCCTAAAACACATAATGCTTTCTTCTTTTCTTCTCAAAAGCCATTCGTCTTCATCGCGGTAAAGACTGGCGTCGATCGTTTTAGGTGTATAGCCTTCTATCTCAGTATAGAAGTATTTTTCATTGAACTCACTGCAGGTATCTTCTTTTATGATGGTACGGCAGTTATCGCATTCATAGCTGTTGTCATCTTCGTTGAATCTGAGTCGGTCACCGCAGAAAGGACAGTCATCTCTTTCCGTGTCAGAATAGATCATGGCTTTGAGGATGAACTGCTGGATACGTCTGAAAGAGTCGATGTTCTCAATCGATATCCAGGAAGCATACTTCAAAGTCGAGTCGTTTTCAAAGGGAGTGCAGACTATTACTTCGTCGGCATTTCCTTTTTTGGTCAAAAGGAATGAGGGATCATAGGTGAAGTCGATAGTGGGAAGGAAAAGAATTTTATAGATTTTGTCTTTCTTCAGAGTCAGAAGGAAACTTGAATTGTTGAGATTCTTGATTCTGGCTTCCCACTTTTTAAATGTGAAGACAGCATCTAAATCTTTGAGATTCATCTTGATTTCAGGATCGCTTTGGAAACTGAAATGACCTAAAGAGAAGATGAGCATGATTTCGACAAAAGAATAATAGTCTTTTCTTAGCTGGATAAAATCGACTTCTTTTCTTTCTTCTTCGGCAACCAGTCTGTTGCTGAGAAGATATTTGTAAGCCGTATAGACGGAATGATAGTCTTTCTGCATCAGGAAGATATTTGATTTTTTCAGAGGTAGTTTTCTTCCTCTTCTCAGATTCCTCTGATAGATTGGCTTATGAAGACGGGGCTTGATGCTATCGATGACGGCCAGAGTCTTTCTTGAAAGCTCTTTGGCGATACCGTAATGCTTGGTGAAGTCTCTGATATATCCGGTATGCAGTTCACCTAAGGCCAGAAAATAATCCAGGTGATTGATTCTTTCGAGCAGATTGAATTCCATCGTTTCACTGGCATATAAAAGGCATTGGAGGGCTTTGAGGTTCTTTCGACAGTATTTCAAGAGTTCGTCGATGAAATCACAGAAGACCAGATTTTCATAGATTCCGTAATCATCTTCATAGATCTGAGTCAGGAGCTTACGGGGCTTTATTCCTCTTTTGGTGATGTTGCTGACCTGATTCATATGGGTTCCCAGGTAGGAGAAAGTATCCTGATTGGTCTTAGCGACTATTTCTACGGGCAGGATTTCGCTGATGTCCTTTAAGGCGATGATAGGTTTTGAGAAGATTCTCTTTATTGAGGGAACGGCTTTTGAAATACGAGAGATGTTCTTTTCAAAGGCCTGAAAATCAAAATCCGGTTCAACTGAAAACAGAGTCAGGTCATGGACAGCATAATAATCGAAGTCGATATAGTTTAACTGGCTGTGTCTGTTGACAAAACGATTGATATCATCCAAGAGCGTTTCCAAGTGACTGTATTCGTCTAGATGTTTGCGCTCTGCTTTCTTATCCATCCGTTAATCCTCGTTGAGCTTGCTTACAAACTCAGCGCATCTCTTCAATCCGATATTCTTGAAAGCGTCGACTAAACCATCCTTGTCATCGATGGTCTTGACTTCAAGCTTGCTGACAACCTTGCTCAAAAGGATAGTCTCCACGGCTTTGGAAGTAACTTCTTCCTCCGGGAAGCAGGCTCTGTAGATGTTGACGAATTCTTCCATCTGCTTGAGAATACGATTACCAAAGGAAATGTTATAAGGTTCTAACAGGACCTCTGTTTTCTGAATAAGTGAATTCTTTTCAGCATCGAAGCTGCCTTCTTTAAGGGCTTTGTCAAATAAGGAGGCGAGAGTGCTGTAGTCATAGAATCTCTTGGGGATAGGATCTTTAAAGTCTCTGACCTTAGGAGCACGTTTATCAAAATTCATCGTCTGAGCACGGTCATAGACTTTGTCGGAGATGACAAAAGTCGATTCATCTCGGTTGGCAGTTCCGATGAAGAAGACATTTGTCGGGATCTTCAATGTATGTCCTTCGGTGAGGCCAGTATATGAGGACTCGATGCCGTCTTTCATCTTTGAAAGCGGAATATTGAGGAGCTTGATTTCTCTCTTGTCTTCTTCGCTCTCCATTAAGGAGAGGAAATCTGAGAAGTAGTATTCGATACGTGAGAGGTTCATTTCATCTAAAACGATGAAAGTCGGTATTTCTCTGTTCAGACTTGCTTTGTATAAGTCCTGAGTGAACTTTCGAGGCGTATACATAGAAGAAAACTCATTGTAGTATCCTAATAGTTCGTTCTTGTCTTTCCAGGATGATTCAACTTCGACGATATCACAGTCGCCGAGTATGGCTTCCATGAAGATCTTTGGGAGACTGGTCTTGCCAGTACCTGACATACCCTGAAGAATAGATAGACGGGATGCTCCGATTCCAGATATGAAGGTTGCCATGGTTTCTTTGGAATAGGAGAGATGGAGGCGGCTGTCTCTGGCGTATTCGACGACAAAGGAAACTAGATCAGACAGAGTGGCGTTCTGGGCTTTGCTCTTGTATCTCTCTTCGAGATCAGTTTTGAATAAGTCAGTTTTATTGTCGATTTCAGTGAAGGCCGGGCAGGGATCGAAATCGATGAGTTTTTCTTCTTCGACATTGGTCTGACCACCTATCAATCCGGTCTGACTGTCTTCCGGTTCGTCTTTTTCTTTCTCGTTTTCTGCCTGTTTTGATTCTTCTCCCTTTTCAGCGTCTGCGCTCTCGTCTTGAATACCGGAAGAAGAATCAGAGACTTGGTCGCCGTCAGAAGTTACCAGGGCTTTTTCATTCTCTTCTTTTTCCAGAGAACTTCTTAAGATCATGACCAACATGATGATGACGTCGACTGCTAAGGCATAGATGCAGTCACTCCTCATCGAATAAGAGTAGCTGTCTAAATCGATGGTATAGCCAAAGAAAGTGAGAACGGTCTGGAGATAGGCTTTGTTTATCTCTCTTGCTATTGTAAAGTAAAGTCCCGAGATACCGAGTAAGAAGATCATGAAGACATTGAGATAGGCGGAGACCTTAGCCACTCTTTCGTATCTCTTATAGTTAGACAGATATGAGGTCAGAGTCCAAAGAAGGGTGATACCGGAAACGAGAAGCATGATGATGATATAGCAGGCCAGTATCTGATATCCGGAACCGAGACTGGCATAGTTTGAAAGGATATCATAGCCAGTCATATTTATTACATTATCCGTTCCGCCATAGGTCAGGGTCACGACTATCACATTGAGAAGAAGTGAGAGATAGGTGACAGCTGTCATTAGGAAGACATAGATCAAAGGTTCAGCTCTTGTTCTTTTAGGAGCTTCGCCTTTAAGGGCCTTGATGTTGTTGATCTGCTCATATTTTCCTTTGATTATCGCATATGCCAAAGACAAAAGACCGGAACAGATCAAGGGAATGAAGGCGATTGTCGAGGAGGTTATTCCGTTAAAGGCATTGACCATACACAAAGAGAGACCACAGAGGAAGAAGACTGTCGATAAGAAAAGAGTCAGATAGTTCATATTGCGACTCTGAGTGATAAAGAGTCCTTTGTCGCTGAAGAAACTAGACAGAGAATAAATGAAATAGAAGACAGTGATGAAGAAGAATGACAGGAATAACAGGAAGAAGACAATGTTTGTGATCTCAGTCGGATTATTGATGATGCCATCAAAGATAATGAAATTGTATCCTGAGGCAATACTGTTATCAGTATATAAAGGAACAAAGAAGAAAGAAGAGGTGATGCCGATATTGACGATGTTGAATATCAGAGAGGAAACAGTCAGTCCTTTAGGAGTGGCACGGCTAATCTTCTCTTCGCCGTTATTATTGCTGGGAGATTCTTTTTCGATAAGCTTTGCTCTCCAGACATAGAGAGCGAAAGAGGCAATCACTAAGAATATTGATATTCCTATTAATATTAAGGCTGTCATCGAGAATAGCTGATAGAGAATATGGAAGACGATAAGACCGACATCAAAGACTAGGAAATAAAGGATAGAAACCAAGAAACCGAAGTTGTTGTTTCTAAAAAAACTATAGACTGAAAGAAGAATACCTGCCAAAGATCCAAACAGCAGGGCTTTGAGAACAATGGCATAGATATAGGTGGCTTCATCAATCAGGGAAGTGCCAGTTGTCAGTGAAAGCAGATTGGCACCGTCGACAGCATTTGTCGGCAGGTAGAATAAGCCCAGCGTCAAAAAGAAGGTTGTCAGGGTTACCGCTAGTATTATCAGGCCAAACAGTCTCGGCTTCTTAAAAAAGTCTTTCATACTGTTTCCTCTCTTTGGAAATTCCTTAGTAGAACAATCTGCGAAGCAATAAAAGCTGATTAATGCTTTTCAGTTCTAAAACATATGCGAATGTTCTTATATTATGCTTTTTTACGTTTTCATTCAATAAAGGGTATTAGATTTAGTCATATTTTTAGGTATATTGGCCGATTTATCAGACTTAATAACGTTTAGCCGACACTTTTCAAGTAATACTTGTCTATAATTGACAGTCTGTTTCACAGATACCAAAAGGAAGAAAAAACATATTGACTAATCTCTTTGGTTAGTATACAATAAACACCGCTTGAATTAGTGGATTCAGCAAAAATTTGGGGCTGTAGCTCAACTGGGAGAGCGCCTCCATGGCATGGAGGAGGTCGCGAGTCCGATCCTCGTCAGCTCCACCAAATGGTCGCCAGACG
>DHDT01000013.1:0-136 GCA_002399505.1 Caryophanales bacterium UBA4869
ATGGGCTAGCCCATGAAGGTATTTTTGGTCGCATAGCACCATCACCTCGAGCTTTGGCTGGCTGAGAAGGAATTCTCTGTATTCCACGGGGGTCATCCTTCTGCGTCCCCACTGGCAGCGGCTGTGATTATAGTAG
>DHDT01000013.1:222-2230 GCA_002399505.1 Caryophanales bacterium UBA4869
CCAGCGGCTGTGATTATAGTAATCCATGTAGCTGGCGATCTCCCCGCAGACCTGGCTGAAGCAGAGGCATTCCCGGAGGTGAAGTTCGTCCTTGGCATGTCCGAAGAATGATTCCATCGGGGCATTGTCCCAGCAGTTGCCCAGCCTCGACATCGACTGGGTTATCTCCTTCCGCGAAAGGAATTTTCGGTACTCGATGCTCGTGTAATGACATCCCTGGTCCGAATGAAGCACGAAACGATGCGGCAGCCAATCGATTCTCTCAAGCTGCCCAAGCATTTCGAGGACGAAGCCGATACCGAGAGACTCGGAAACCGTCCATGCCAGTATCTCATTGGTGCTGGCGTCCTTGACCGTCGACAGGTAGCACCTGCCGTTTGCGCCGTAGTAGATGTAGCTGATGTCGGTGAGCAGATGCTGACCGGGCCTCGTGGTGGCGAACTGTCTGTTCAGCTTGTTCGAAAACACGGCATCTGTCTTCATTGCCCTGGCCATCCTTCTCAGCGGATTTGCCTTCCTGATGGGGCATGACAGGCGAATGTCCTTCATGACCCTCCTGACCTTCTTGAAATTCATGATTATTCCCTTTTCATGGCTCAGAGTCATCTTTATCTGCCTGGCCCCCTTAGATCTTCCCCTGAAGCCGTAGGCCCATCTGACGAGGTCGCGGTCCTTCATTTCAGACTCCGAGACGGGTCTTTCGGCGGCCCTGAGATAACTGTAGTACCCGGAACGCGAAACGTGTAGCCAGGAACACATGCTCCTGATGTCGGAGGCTTTGTGTCTTTCCTTCACTTTCCTTATCAGCTCGAACTTTTCCCTGGCGTGGATTGGTGAGGCTGGTGACGCCGTTCCAGCCTTCGCAGTTGGCGTAGGAATTCGTTCTCGGCCTTCAGCCGGTCAATCTCCTTCCTCTGCGCGGCAATCTTTTCCTCATCCGACATAGGCTTCTTGCGTGTTCTGCCCTTTCGGTGGCGGCAGTTCACAAGCTCCCTTTTTTGCTTTTTGCAGCTCTTCCAGTTGCCTACGGCATTCCTGATTCTTTCGTATCCGATCATATCGAAGTCGAATCCGCACTCGGTGAACATCATCCTGAGAGTCTTCCCTCTGCGGCTTCCCTCAAGGACCGCCTCCTTGAAGTCGTTTGTGTATTCGATGTACTTCTCTGTCGCCTTGATGACGTTCTCGTTGGCGCTCAGGGCACGGATCTCGTCCTCGGTGAACCTCTTGTTGCTCATCTCGTCTCCTTTCCAGCGGGCATGGCGGAAAGCAAAAGCCCCCTGCTGTCAATCAATGTCAGTAGTATTATCTCATACTACCAATTGACACAGCAGGGGGCTTTTTAATCAGAAGGCCGTGTCCACTTTATAGGGGACATTTTAGTCTTAATTCAGAGGTTTTTCTTTTACCTGACAAAGTCTTTGATGTTCTCTTCCAAAAGTAAGAAGAACTTGGATGCCAGATAACCGTCGGCAGCTGCGTGATTGAGTCTTATCGATAAAGGCATCACAATTCTCTCATTGACCAGCTGATATTTTCCCCAATTGATGATAGGAAGAAAATAAAGATATCCGTCAGGCAATTCCAAAGTAAAGGAATCATAGGCATACCAGGGCATAAAGGAAGCATCAAAATAATCAGAATAATCCTGATTTGAATCAGACAGGTATTTTCTCTTCTTAGCTAAGTCGATATCAGAAGATACCTGATTATAGAAAAGACTGTAATCATCATGGTACTCAGTATGGACCGGGGTACAGGTTTCATCGTCATCGTGAAAGACGTAGTGAGTCACACTGACTTTATCGAATATGCCAAGCTTCTCTTCCTTATAGAGATAGATCATTCTATAGTCTTCTCTGGAATTGACAGTCTTTGACAAAAGATAGAGAAAATTGATATAGAACTTGGTATTGGTTTTCTTAGAATAAGAAACCAAGTCAGTGACATCCAGTTTTCCGTTCATGACAAAAGAACAGCGATAGTCCTTCGTAAATCTCTTGAAAGG
>DHDT01000013.1:2485-3145 GCA_002399505.1 Caryophanales bacterium UBA4869
GCAGTTTCCCTGTCGACCATATGAAGACCATGGGCGATGCAGTTTTCATTGTCGATATAACGTTGGATAAAGAACTTCTTCGCACCTTGAATCCACTTTCCTATCTCTTCGAAATCGTGGGAATTATGGTATTCTTTGATGGTTGTTGTACGGAATTCAAAAGGTAGATTGCCTTTAACTAAAAAGTCGATGCTTTCATTGATTTTGTTGAAATCTATATTGGTAGTTCCGACAGTCATAGCATATTTTTCAGGAGAGTTTTTAATATCCATTGCTATATAGTCGACAAGCTTTTCTGATACTACCTTTTTCAATACTTCCGGATGAGATCCGTTGCTGTCTAACTTGATTTCATAGCCTAGGCTCTTGATCTCTCTGAGCTTCTCTTCTAAGTCCGGCATCAAAGTAGGTTCTCCGCCAGTTACAACGACAGCCTCTAATATGTTCTTTCTCTTCTTAAGATAATCCACGATGGTATCAAAGGGGATGCTGGGAGCATCTTTAGGATTCAAAACCAAAGAGGAATTATGACAAAACGGACATCGGAAATCGCATCCGGCCATAAAGAGAGTGGCAGAAAGATGATCGTCATAATCTAGAAGAGAAAGTTTCTCAAATCCTGAAAAATCCATATGACTATTATAGAATAAGAAAGACGGC
>DHDT01000013.1:3285-3536 GCA_002399505.1 Caryophanales bacterium UBA4869
TATACCTAAATATTGTAAATAAAGATAAAGAAATATCAGCTTTAACTGAGACTGGCCTTCATCTCCAATATTTCATCACGGAGCTGAGCCGCCTTTTCAAAGTCGAGACTCTTGGAGGCCTTGTTCATTTCCTTAGTCAGTTCCTTGATTTGGAATTCAGTTTCCTTCTTCGTCATCTTGGCATCATCTTTTCTTCTCTTCTTGTTTCCGTCATCCATGATATGCATCGGTTCCTGAATCGGTTTCTGGAT
>DHDT01000013.1:3720-3962 GCA_002399505.1 Caryophanales bacterium UBA4869
GTATTGTATTCTTCCTGAATACTTCTTCTTCTTTTGGTCTCTTCGATAGTCTTCTTCATGGCATCACTTATAGTATCGCAGTACATGATGACCTTTCCTTTTGAGTTTCTGGCCGCTCTTCCGGCAATCTGTGTCAATGATCTGGCACTTCTCAAAAAGCCTTCTCTGTCAGCATCTAAGATAGCTATTAAAGATACTTCAGGAATATCGAGACCTTCTCTTAGCAGGTTGATTCCGATTAG
>DHDT01000013.1:4114-4368 GCA_002399505.1 Caryophanales bacterium UBA4869
ATGTCATAGATTCCTTTTCGGAGTTTATAGATGATTTCTGTTCTCTGAAGAGTAAGGATTTCATGCTGAAGATAAGCGACTTTGAAATCATGCTCTTTAAAGAAGTCAGTCAGATTCTCAGCGTCTTTGACAGTCAGAGTGACAACCAAGACTCTTTCATTTTTACTGACTCGGTCCTTGATTTCATTCATCAGATCATAGATGGGGTTATTGGTGTTGTATCTGACTTCGATAATAGGATCTAGTAATCCAGT
>DHDT01000013.1:4438-7558 GCA_002399505.1 Caryophanales bacterium UBA4869
ATAATAGGATCTAGTAATCCAGTCGGACGGATAATCTGTTCAACTGTATGGTTTTGGCATTTTTCAAGTTCATAATCTCCGGGAGTGGCCGAAGTGCAGATGACATTATTGATTTTCTTCTCAAATTCCTCAAATCGCAGAGGTCGGTTATCTAAAGCGGAAGGAAGACGGAAGCCATAATCGACTAAAGACTGTTTTCTTGAGCGATCACCGAAATACATACCGCCAATCTGAGGGATGGTAACATGAGATTCATCGATAAAGAGAAGAAAATCAGAAGGAAAATAATCTAAAAGACAGTAAGGAGTCTCCCCTTCTTTTCTTCCGTCAAAATGCCGGGCGTAGTTTTCAATACCGGCGCACATTCCGAATTCTTCCAGAGAATCCAGGTCGTGTTCAGTTCTCATCTCCAGTCTTTCCGATTCCAGGAATTTATTCTGAGAATTATAAAACTTAAGTCTTTCTTCAAGTTCTGTTCTTATAGTCTGACAGGCTTTTTTGATTCTGGTAGTTCCAGAAGCGTGTTCGTGAGCAGGGAATATCGGGAAATAATCAAGGGTGTGAAGTACTTCGCCTGTAGTCGGTCTGACTTGGTCAATCTCAGAGATCTCATCAAAATCAGAATAGATTCTGATGATGTATTCATCTCCTGACGGCGGGTAGATTTCCATGACCCCACCTCTCATTCTGAAAGTGCCAGGACCCAAATCGATATTGTTTCTCTGATATTGGGCGATGACAAGCTTATCGGCGATGGCGTGAGGATCAAAAGGTTCACCGACATGCAGAGTGAATACAAGATTACGGTATTCGTCCGGATCCGACAAACCATAGATGGAGGCGACAGAGGCGACGACAATAGTATCTTTTCTTTCCAGAAGCGAGTTGACAGAGCTTGCTCTCATCATCTCGATTTCATTATTCATGACTACTTGCTTATCAATATAGGTATCAGTCTTGGCGATATAGGCTTCAGGCTGATAGAAATCAAAGTTTGATATGAAATATTCAACTCTGTTTTCCGGAAACAGCTCTTTGAATTCTCCGTATAGCTGAGCAGCTAGTGTCTTGTTGTGTACTAATACTAAAGTAGTTCTCTGAGCTGCCTGAATGATATTGGCCATTGTAAAAGTCTTGCCAGTGCCAGTCGCACCTTTCAAAACCTGCCATTTTTTGTTTTCACTAAGCCCCTCAACCAATTCACTGATTGCCTCTGGCTGATCACCGGTTGGCTTATAGGCCGATTCCAGTTTAAATGGGTGTTCTTTATCAGTCACTGAGACTTGCCTCCTTAGTCAGCTTGCCGTAGTAGACCAAGTATTCGTCATAACTCTTTTTAACTAACTTGTCATTGAGATTCTTGCTTACTTTTCCTTCGCTGTCAAAGGCAGTCAGATAAGAATTATCGCTGTATTCTATCGCAGTAAAAGCAGAAAACTCTTTTATGGCATCTCCAAATTGGTAAGTAGAAGAATAAGTTCTGTCTATGTCATTTTTATAGACAAAGTTCATAAACTTCAACATGTAATTCATTCCGCTTTCCGAAACGGAGATATTGGAATAGAAAGAAGCTGCTGCCTGTAGAAACTGATAATCTGTTGAATAGACAACATCAGGAACGATGCCTTTTCCATGGATGCACATGACCTTGTCGTCATCTTTTCCTTCTTCATACATAGTCTCGTTTTCTTTTTCAGGTCCATAGACATAGGCTGAAGTATAACGGATGACAGAACCATCAGAGAAAGTCTTGAACTGCTGGGCAATGCCTTTGCCGTAGCTCTTAAAACCGACTACTTTCGTATTAGCTCCAGCTCGCATAGCCAGAGTGAATATCTCTGAGGCTGAAGCTGTTCCTGAATCAGTGATTATCGAATAATCATCGATGCTGAAATAAGGATCACCGGTCTGAGAACCAGACTCAATCACTTTTCCGTCCTTGTTGACTAACTGATAGATCATGGTTCCTTTTTTGACAAATAGTTTGGCTAAGTTCATAGCTTCGCTTACATAACCGCCGCCGTTTTGTCTTAAATCGATAACCAGTTTCCTGATAGTCTTTCCCTGAGTTAGTCGAGTCTGGATTTTTGTTTTCACATCAATACTTGGAGAACCCAAGAAGGTATTTACCCTAATAGTCATGGTATTGTTATTAAGATCAGTAGGTTCTTCCAGGACTTCACTGGCCTTCTCAGAATAGATACCTTTCTGAAGAGTGACATCAGTTTCAGTTCCGTTTCTCAATAGAGAAAAGACATATGAGGTACCAGCAGTACTGTTCTGTCCTAAATAATTGTGTATTTCAGTAGAAGTATGGCTTTTGAAATCATACTTTTCTTCGTTTCCGCGTTTGA
This sequence comes from Caryophanales bacterium UBA4869, assembly GCA_002399505.1. Taxonomy (GTDB): domain Bacteria; phylum Bacillota_I; class Bacilli_A; order RFN20; family CAG-288; genus Enterosoma. The sequence goes on from DHDT01000013.1 coordinate 6,793, forward strand.
CGGCATATAGGATATCTCCGATATATAGTTTTCCTTCACTGGGTCCGGTATGGACTGTAGAAACGTAGAGACCGCCATCATAAGAATGAGAAGAAAAACCAAAACCAGTTCCGTCAGTCGACAATCCCTGGTCTTCATAGTTCTTAGTATAGAAAGTATAAGGGTCTTTGACACTGCCGGCTATTCCGTTAACCAGACCCGATGAGGCATAATCAGAAAGATATTCGACTTCATTTCCATAAAGCCAGTCTTCTTTGAGCAGATGATATTCGTCAAGTATCTTTTGATCTTCTGATGAGGGCGAACCGATAAAATAACCGCCTATCAGTCCTCCGGCTATACCTAAGATACCAGTCAAGACACAGCAGATAATAACTCCGGCATGTGACTTCTTAGCAACGTTGTCTTCTTTCATGGAGATACCCCCTGATAAATAATCTATATATTTTACCATAGCAGACTAATTCTTATATAAAAGCGAATTAGGAAGTCATTTTATTGTGACAAACAACAAACTATAGCAGTCATTTTTGATAGAATAGTAAGCAAGAACAGAGGAGAGCAAAATGACCTACAGAGAAATAGTAGATAAAGCCCTTGTCTATATCGAAAAGATATTCAACGAAGACAGTTCCGGACATGACGCCAGTCATACCAGAAGGGTTTTCACCACCTCAATAAAGATTGCAAAAAAAGAGAAAAAAGCCGACTTGCTAGTCGTTGCCTTAGCCTCTCTTCTTCACGATGTCGATGACTACAAACTATT
>DHDT01000013.1:7735-13187 GCA_002399505.1 Caryophanales bacterium UBA4869
ATCGGTTCCAGAAAGCAGACAAAAGTAGTCAAGATCATCTCTGAAATATCATTTAAAGGCTCCGAAAGCGTAAAACCAACTTCTATTGAGGGAATGATAGTTCAAGATGCCGATCGTCTCGATGCCATCGGCGCTATCGGCATTGCCAGAGCCTTCGCCTATGGAGGTGCTCACGGCCGAAAGATCTATGATCCCAAAGAGACAGTGAATAAGGATCAGACATTTGAAGAATACAAAAACAACAAGACCTCAACCATCGCTCACTTCTATGAAAAGCTTCTCCTTCTGAAAGACATGATGAATACCAAAGAAGGCAAGCGTCTGGCCAAGGTCAGAAATGATTTCATGCAAAGGTTCTTAAATGAATTTTATAAAGAAGTAAAAGAAGATAGCTAATAGAGATTATTTCTACTAAAATATATAAGTTATGCAAAACAATAAAGAAAAAATCTTAATATCCGCCTGTCTTCTAGGACAGAAAGTCCGTTATGACGGCGATTCAAAACCCGTCAGGGGAATCATGGAACTGACAAAGTTCTATGACCTGATTCCCATGTGCCCGGAATTATCGGGAGGATTGAAAATACCTCGCGCGCCAAGTGAAATCATCGGTGATAAAGTCATGAGCAAAAACGGTCGTGATGTCACTGATAATTATAATGCCGGCGCCTACTGGGCCTCTTCTATCTGCCGTCTATACAACGTAAAACTGGCTGTCTTAAAGCAAAGATCTCCAAGCTGCGGTTCCAAAGTGATTCACGACGGTTCCTTCACCGACAAGGTGATACCGGGAAAGGGAATCACTGTCAGAAAGCTTGAGAAGATGGGTGTCAAAGTAATCGATGAAGATGAAGCCCTTGCGCTAATTGAAGAATTGAAATCAAAAGGAGAATAACATGCTTCAAGTATCATTCGCTAATGAGATTAAGAACAAAAAAGAAATAAGAGACCGTCTCTCCGCCATCATGAATGATCCTAGTATTCTCGCTGCCCAAAATGAGCTGACTGCCAAGAAAAAGAAGCAGAGTCTCATCGCCTTCCTAGCTCCGACTGGTTTAGGAATCTTTGTCGGAATGATCTTAGCTATTCAAACCGGGCTCAACGGAGACGGATTCGGAGCTTTCATGTTATTCCTCTTCGCCCTTATTGCCGGTCTTGTCCTGGGCGGATTTGCCGTCATTGGCGTAAAAGCTAAGAGAAAAGCGGATTTTGCCGCTATTCTCGCTCCGTATATTGTTAAGACAATCTACGGTGATAATGCCATCTATGAAAGAAAGAACGGCTTTTCGAGACAGTATCTCGACGGACTTGACGCCTTCCCTGTCAACGATCTTAAAGAAGAAGATTTCATCAAAGGCGAATATAACGGAGTTCCCTGCAGCTGCTGCGACGTTCTTTCCACTCATGAAGAGACTCATTCTGACGGCAAGAACACAACTACGACCACGGTCACTGACTTCAGCGGCTCGGTCTTCTCTTTCAAATTCAACAAGAACGTCGACACCAAGATTCTTGTCACTGAAGGATTTTCCTTCTTCCGAGGCAAGGGCATTGAATTTGAAAGCATCGAATTCAACAAGATGTTCAAGACTTATTGCAACGACGATCACACCGCCTTCTATATCATCACTCCTCAGTTAGAAGAGGGAATGATCAACATCAACAAATCAGTAGCCGGCGGCATCTCCTTTATCTTCAGAGGAGAGGAACTGGTAGTTATCATCTCCGGAAGAACAACCACTTTTGACGTCAATCCCAAAGCCTCTTTGAATACCAACGTCAATATCATCGTCGATGCCATCATTCCTATGGCCTATATCAACGAAGTCATGAAGCTGGATCAGAAGTTCTCTCTCACCGAAGAAGACATCGCCAGAATAGAAGCCAAGCAGAAAGCCAAAATCAACAAGGGTCTGGCTGCTTCCGGTGCATCTTCCGCTAAGACAGATACAAAGACTACTTCTAATGTCTCTGATTCCAAGACTGAAGAGATTCTCAACAAGGTGGTCGACAAACTTGAAGGAAACGAAGACGGCACCGACCTGATGTCATCAACTGATTCCAGTTTAGAAAAACAACAGCAGATCGAAGATAAGTTCGATCAGAAAATCTCTGAGTTGGAGAAGCAGGCTGACAGTCAGTCTTCTTATACAGCCGATGATGTAACTGGCAAATCAAGCAAATAATGAAAACCTTTAAAATTGCCGGCATCGAATTAAAAAACAGATATGTTCAGGCTCCTTTAGCCGGTTTTACCGACTACAGCATGAGAAGAATAGCTGCTGAAAAAGGCGCATCCTTAGTCTATAGCGAGATGGAGTCAGCTGAAGCCCTCAACTTCAACAGCGAAGCAACACTAGAAGATCTGAAAACTACTTTTACCGACCGAAAATATGAACCTGAGACTAAACTGGCTCTACAGATTTTCGGTGGAAAAAAGGATTCTGTCCTTCATTCGATTCCTCTTTTTGAAAAGAACGCCTCTTATGATTTCCTCGATTTCAATTGCGGATGTCCCGTACCCAAAGTAATAAAGCAGCATGCCGGATCCTATTGGATGATGAGACAGGATGAATTGATCGATCTTCTCAAAGACATGGTGAAAATATCAAACAAACCTGTCATCCTCAAAATTCGTATCGGTTTCAATAAAGTCATCGAGATGGTTCCTTTATGCAAGAGAATAGAAGAAGCCGGTGTAGAGGCAATTGCAATCCACGGAAGAACTAAGACACAGGGCTTCCAAGGCCAAGTCAACTATGACATCATCAAAGACGTGAAAAAGAACGTCTCCATCCCGATTATCGTCAATGGTGCAATCGATGAAACAAACTGCGAGCAGATATTAGAAGAAACCGGAACAGACGCGGCCATGATCGGACAGCGAGCTATCGGCTATCCTAAAGTCTTCGAAGACCTTATCAGAACAGAAAACGGTGAAAAACTAAGACCAACAACTCTGGATTCTCAGATTGACGACTTAAAGAAACACCTAGAATATATTTTTGCCGCCAAAGACGAAAAGTCCGCTTCTGATATCATGAGAAGCATATCAGTCAGATATCTGAAGGGACTGGATGACACCAGACAGTACCGCATGCAATTAGTGCACTGTCAGAGCTTAGATGCATACCTTTCCATACTGAAAAGTATGCAGAGTGAGCAAAACTAATATAATAATTGCTTATTTTGCAGTTTATTAATTGCAGGGACAACTCTTTTGTCTTATGATAATTAAGGTAAATAACATGAGTTCAAAAGAAAGAGATGATGAGATCCTCCGTCTGTTAGAGGAAAGCCCATCGCAGTTTGTCGCCGTCGAGTCTTTGGCGCAGTATTTTAAGACGTCTGAATCCACAATCAGACGTGATTTACAGCGTCTTGGAGCTCAACATCAGATTCTCCGTGTCCACGGAGGTGCTGCGTCGCTTCACTTCTCAGGCAACTTCAAATTCGAAAGACTTGATAAGGAATATCTGGAAAGAGAAAGAACCGAACCGGAAGTAAAGCAGTATATTGCCAAAAGAGCGGCTCAGTTCATCAAAGAAGGCAGCTGCATCTATCTTGATGCTTCCACAACCGTTGCCAGCATGATCAGTTTCTTCCCTAATTATAAAAACACTTATTATGTGACGAATTCCCCTCTGCTCGCACAGAAACTGGCTGAAAGAAATCTGACCTGTTATGTGACAGGAGGAGAACTTAAGCTTACGACCAACGCCTTCATAGGAAGTTTCGTCTTAGACTTCATAAGCCGTTTCAACTTCGATGTGGGTTTCTTCGGAACTAACGGCATCCATCCTCAGACCAAATTCACCACTCCTGATCCTCAGGAATGTTCTATCAAAGCTGCCGCTATCGCCAAGTCTTATGAAGTATTCATTCTCGCTGACCACACCAAGTTTGATAACATATCAACTGCTACCTTCAGTGATTTCAGCAAGCCGACCTTGATCACTGACAAGGTTGACGAAAAATATCGTTCCTTAGTTAAAACTATTCAGGTCGATATTCCTCAAAGCGTCTTAAAAGGAGAAAACTAATAACATGATTTATTCATTGACTATCGCACCCTGCATCGATTACAGCCTAAATATGGGAGATAAGGATATCAGAGTCGGAGGCGTCAACCGTCCTTCCTCAGATGGCTTTTCAGTCGGCGGCAAGGGAATCACTGTTTCCCGTATGCTCAACAACCTCAAAGTAAAGAACACTCCTATCATTGCCATAGGCGGAGATATCGGAAATCAGATCAAAGACATCATCGACCGTGAATTCGACAAAGTCGTCTACTTGAAGACTGAGACTGTATCCCGTGTTGACATCATGATCACCGGACCTAACGAAGATACCAGATTTGATCCCTCTGCCCCTAAGGTCACATCCCGCGGATTAGACAAGATGAAGGCTTTCTTATGCAAGAATCTCAAAGAGGGAGACATCGTCATTCTTTCCGGTTCCTTAGGACAGGAAAAGAAGACTCTCTACGCTGACATCATGAAAGAATGCTGCGGCGACAAAGATGTCTTTGTATTCTTAGACACTGTCGATGAAGCTTTGACTTCAGCCCTTCCTTATCATCCTTTCATGATCAAACCCAATGATGAAGAATTAGGTGATCTCTTAGGAAAGAAGATGATAACCAAAGAAGATATCCTATCAGGCGGAGAAGAACTCAAGAAGATGGGTCCCCGTTCTGTCATGGTCACCATGGGAAGAAAAGGCGCCTACTACTTCTCAGAAGATGGCCATATCTATCATTGTTCCAATGCAACTGGCATTCAAATCTCGGCAGTCGGTGCCGGTGACTCCTCAATTGCCGGTTTCATCAAGGGACTCTCCGAAGGAAAGAGCATCGAAGATACTCTCAAGTATTCGATGGCCGCAGGCGGTGCCACTGCCTTCTCACCTCACTTAGGTTCTTATCGTCTCTGGAAGTCTCTCCTGCCTCAGATTGTCGTAACTAAGATCAAGTAATTTAAGACAAAACTCAATCAATAAAAAGATGTCGAAATCAAAAGAAATCGACATCTTTTTATTGTTTAAAAACAACTCTGGATTTTTAAAAAAATTCTATTACTTATAGCTCAAGAAAATAGGAATTAACGTCTGATCTTTTTCTTCGGACTCTCTTCTTCTTTGATACCGAGTTTTTTAAGAAGCTCTTTCATCGTCATAATAACAGCATCCTTTTTGCAGTGATTGAAAAAGGAAGAATTCCTGTCTTTATCTAACAGTACCAAAATATCGGCATCAGAAGAACAGCGGACAATCTTAGCTCCTTTTTTGAGGATGAGATTTCGGTTCTTTTCAAGCAGAGACAGATAATCATTCAATACTATTTTCGTTAAGAAAATATTCTTTTTATATAAGGATATATCGGAAGATTCAATAGGAACATTTCTTTTGGCATAAAATGAAAATAGAATATCCTGTCTTTTCCTGAGTTCTT
>DHDT01000013.1:13275-17537 GCA_002399505.1 Caryophanales bacterium UBA4869
TAAAATGAAAAGAGAATGTCCTGTCTTTTTCTGAGTTCCTCTTTTTTATTCTTGAGAAGTCTTCTCTCCTCAAGAGTCTCAATCAGTTTTTTAGTATTGGAAAGACCGGCTGGATAATTGCTAAGGACATCCTCTACCTTATAATTGTTTTCTTTTAAAAGGCTGCGTAAGACTTCCATCGTCATCAAGGCATCGTCGTCAGAACGATGATAGGTGAATATCTGTTCGTGATATTTCTCAACCAGAGTATCTAATCCGCTGGGATTTTTCAAATGATGCAGTTCTTTTTCAAAAAGCTGAATATCGTAGAATTTGAAATTAATCGGGGTAAGCTGATATCTCTTGCAGGAATATAAAAGATAGGAGGCATCCTGTAAGACAGCAAAGCCAAAAGCCAAAGAGTCCTTGTCTTCTAGAAGATCTCTTATTTCATGATAGTAGGAAGGAAAGGTATGGGCCCATCTGAAACGAAAGAGCGGATAGGCCAATCTGATTCCGTTTCCGGTTCGGGCATTTCCCAAAAGAAAAGGAGCGGCGGGATCCATTAAAATATCTTTCTTTTTGATGACGTTAAAATTTTCATCGGTCTTAACGTATCCGAAAGAACAGATTTTTCCCTCGCCGTGAAGGCAGTTAGCGCACTCTATATCAAAGAATACATAATTCATATCCCCTTTATTGTAGAAAGCTTATGGGTGTTATAGCAAGTATTCTTTTCTTACTATATAATAAATCCATGACAAAAAATGAACTTATCACCGGTATCAAAGGCGCAATCTTCGATTTAGACGGCACTTTAGTTGACTCTCTTGATATCTGGGGTGAAATCGATGTTGATTTCTTTAAAGACAATAATCTAGGTGAAGTTCCTTCGGATTATCAGATTGCCATATCTCATATGAGTTTCCTTGAGATGGCCTTCTATACTCAGAAACGCTATAACCTGAAACAGTCAGGTGAGGAAATTGCCAGAATCTGGACTCAGATGGCCGAATATGGATATGCCCATAAAATCAAAGCCAAAAAAGGAGCTGAAGAGATCCTTTCTTTCTTGAAGAGTCAGAATATCAGTATCTCTCTTGCCACTACCAATAAAGCCGTCTTATACGTTCCCTGTCTCAAAAACAACGGATTATATTCATATTTTGATCACATAATGAACGTCAATGATATCAACTCCAGCAAATCAGAACCGAAAATCTATCTGGAATTGGCAAAGCTGATGAACACCAGACCAGAAGAGACTTTAGTTTTCGAAGATATCCTCAAAGCCTTGAAAGTAGCTAAGAAGGCTGCTTTCAGGACAGTTGCCGTCTATGACTCTCATTCTGACAAAGACCGAGAGGAAATACTTAAAACCTCTGATATGGCGCTCGATGATTTCACTTCTCTTTTCTAAAGCCCGTTTTCTAAGACTAGAGACAAAAAACACCACATATTATCCTTATTACTTATATTTCGGTTAAAAAAGAATTCTTATCTGGCAAATAGCCTTTTGAATGTGGAAATAAAACCACAGGGTTGTATAATAGATAAGTATTTATTTGGGGAGTAATTATCTTCTGTTATCCGTCAGCACGTTGGACTAATGAACCATCCGGATAATAGACCGCTCTTGCGGAATGAGACCAATTAAATGAAAGAACAAAGATGAAGCAGGAAAAAGAGACTACGAAGAAGAGTCAAGAAGCTTATTCGGCGTTCTGTCATAGCGTCCCCGAAGTAGTTGAGCACTTCAAGACAGACCCCGAAAACGGTCTGACTGAAAAAGAAGCTCAAAACCGTCTGGAGACCTATGGTCAGAACAAATTAGAGGAAGCCAAAAAGGTTCCCTTTATCATCAAGCTGCTCAAACAGTTCATTGAACCTATGGTCATTGTACTGTTGATCGCCGCTTTGATTTCTTTCACTATTTTCATCGTCAAGACAATCCAAGGTGAAAAGTCAGATGAATGGATCGACTGTATCGTCATTCTGGCTATCATCATCATCGATGCCATCATCGGCGCTGTCGAAGAACAGAAAGCCGAACAATCTCTCGATGCCCTCAAAAAGCTTTCCACTCCTTACTGCACCGTCAAGAGAGACGGAAAACTAAAATCAGTCAAAGCCGAAGATGTCGTTCCCGGAGATTTAGTCATCCTTGAAGAAGGCGACTTGATCCCTGCCGATGTCCGTCTTATCCACTCCGTCGACATGAAATCCGATGAATCTTCTCTGACTGGTGAATCCGTACCGGCTGAAAAGAGCGCCAATGCTGTCCTTTCCAAGGAGACTCTGACTGCCGATGAAAGCAATATTGGCCATATGAGCTGCCCTATCACTTATGGAAGAGGATTAGGCATCATCATCGGTACTGGCATGAATACCGAAGTCGGAAAGATCGCCACTATGCTGACTCAGGCCGACGATGAAGAGACCCCTCTTCAGAAGAAGCTTGCTATCTTATCCAAACAATTAGGAATCATCTGCCTTTTCATCGTCATCGCCACCTTCTTGGCCGGCATGATCTGGGCCTGCATCAATATCGCCACCACTTCTAATGACTGGAGCCTTTTAGGCGGAAAGACCTTAGAGTTATTTGAATCTGCTATCGCTTTGGCTGTCGCCGCTATTCCGGAAGGATTACCGGCCATCGTCACTATCGCCTTAGCTTTAGGTGTCGGCAAGATGGTCAAGGCCAACACTATCGTCAGAAAGCTTCCCTCAGTTGAGACCTTAGGTTCCGTCACTGTCGTCTGCTCAGATAAGACCGGTACTCTCACTCAGAATAGAATGACTGTCAAGAAGGTCTATCTTGACGGAGTGACTGCTGATGCCGATAAGGCATCCGGAACAGAATTCTTAGCTACCGGCATGATGCTCTGCTCCAACGCCTCCATCAACGGAGACCGATATGGAGATCCTACTGAATTAGCCCTCCTCGACTATGCCAAGCTCCTTGGCATCGACAAGGAAGATACTGAAAAGAACAGTGAGCCCCGTATCGACGAGCTTCCCTTTGATTCCGTAAGAAAGATGATGTCTACGGCCCATAAGACCAAAGACTCGAAGAAGATCGTCTACACCAAAGGTGCTCTTGACTCCATCCTCAAACATACAACCATGATCAGGATCAACGGCGTTGACCGTCCCATCACTGATAAAGACTGTGACGAAATCAACAAAGCCGCTTCCGCGATGGCCAGAGAGGCTTTCCGTGTCTTAGCCTTCGCCTATAAATATATGGACGGCGAAGAAAGACCGACTGAAGAGAATCTAACCTATGTCGGCATGGTCGGCATGATCGACCCTGAACGTCCGGAAGCCAAACCGGCTGTTGAAAAGTTCAAGGAAGCCGGCATCGAGACTATCATGATTACCGGCGACCATAAGGACACTGCCTTCGCTATCGCCAAAAACTTGGGCATCGCCTCATCAATCGACGAATGCTATAGCGGCGACCAGCTCAATGACATGACTCCTGAAGTCCTTCAGGAAACCGTCAAGACTGCTCACGTCTTCGCCCGTGTCTCCCCTGAGAACAAGGTACAGATCGTCAAGGCTCTTAAAGCCAACGGAAACATCGTCTCCATGACCGGAGACGGCGTCAACGATGCTCCCTCTCTCCGCGCTGCCGATATCGGAATCGCCATGGGCATCACCGGAACCGATGTTGCCAAATCAGCTGCCGATATGGTCTTGACTGATGATAACTTCGCTTCTATCGAAAAAGCAGTCGAAGAAGGAAGAGGAATCTTTGCCAACGTCAAGAAGACCATCATCTATCTCCTCTCTTCTAACTTCGGAGAAGTCTTAGTCATGTTCCTCACTATCCTTCTTGGCTGGCCTTTGCCTTTAGCCACACTCCAGATTCTCTGGATCAACTTGATCACTGATTCTCTGCCCGCCATCGCTCTTGGCATGGATGACAAGGAAAAAGACATTATGAAGCAGAGACCTAAGAATCCGAAAGACAGTTTCTTCAGTCACGGTGCCTTTGGTTTCACTCTCTTCTATGGTGTCGTCATCTTCGTCATCACTTTCTTAGCCTTCCTCTTACCCGTCTTCCAGCACATGGGTGCAATCGATGATTGGAGCTGGAGCTGGGAAGGTCTTATCAGATGCATGAACTCACAGAATATCAACGGCAAATACGTCGGTGTCAAATTCGTCGATGGTGCCTATCAGACTAAGATCTTCGCCTCAGAACCTCTCTTAGATGCCGCTCAGTTCACTGAAGGCTATCTCAATGTCCACGAACAGGCTCAGACCTTTGCCTT
>DHDT01000013.1:17689-19744 GCA_002399505.1 Caryophanales bacterium UBA4869
ATCTTCCACATGATCGGCATGACCGATATCAAGCATTCCTTCCTCAATGTCTTCAAGAGCAAGAACTGGATGCTCTTAGTCGCCTTCATCGCCGGCTTTGGTCTTCAGGTCCTCGTCACTGAAGTAGACGGCTTATCCTTGATCTTTGGAACCACTAAGCTTCAGCTGATCGAATGGGTCGAACTGCTCGGCTTCTCTGTCATTCCTCTGGTTGTCCACGAAATCATGGCTCCCTTCCTCCGCGCCCGCAAATCTCAGATCATCTAATAAAAATCCGTCTGTCATACAAAAAAGGCTGTTACGAACATTGTTTCGCAGCAGCCTTTTTATTTTACTTTTCGGTCTTCTTCATTCTCTTAGTGATAGAGTTGATAGCTTTCTGTTCCAGGAAGAGAACGAATAATCCGATGATTCCGTAAAGATCATCGGAATTGACGCTCTTTTTGAACTCACGGAGATGGAATTTTTTGAAGATCTTATCCAGGTAATCTTGGTATTTTTCTCTGCCTTTGAGCTGGAGGTAATTGATGGCTTTCTGAATAAAGAAATCATCTTTGTAATAGGCGTATTCTAAAGCCTCACGGGCATAGAAAAGGAAGTCAGACTTCAAGTCGGTGTTCTTGAAAGTAGAAAGGAAATCACTCAGATAAAAGGAGTAAGTCACTTTGGTCGGGAAGAAGGCGTCTCTAGTCTCCAAGAGACAGGAAGGGGAGACGTAGATGTGCTCAGCCGAAAGAATAGTCGGGAAGTCCTTGATGTCTTTCTCCAAGTCAGGAATGCTTTCGTAATCGTATTCCATGATCTGATGCTTGGGGAAGAGGAATAGACCGGTCTTTAAACACTCGGAGTGCAGCTGAGTAGAAGAATAGAAGTTGACAAGAGTCGGTTTCATGGTTCTGAGACTGTCTTCATAAGAAAGAAGCTGGCCTTGATCATAGTCTTTGTCGACAAAGCCAAAGAGCTTATTCAGAGTATTTGAAGAAGGATTTATATCAATGACTAAAAGGCGGTAGGTCTTCTCTAGGAAACAGACAGGAAGACCTAGGAAATAAGCCATCTTCCTAGCTCTTTCCTTCTTGTGCTTAATCGCCGAGAAGCGATTTCTGACAGCTTCCAAAGCCGTCATGAAAGCAGCTTTATCGCGCTTAAGCAAGAAGAAAGAACTCAATTTCTGATCGTATGAGAAAGCAAAGAAATTGAATCCGGGTGAGACATAGAGGTTCTCATTTCCGATTTTAGCCTTATAAGAAACCAGATAATGACGGCATTTGTCTGATTCATTGTAATAAGTATGATAAAGAACACGACTCAGTGAACGGCTCAGATGGCCTCCGTAATTATAGGCTAACTCCGCTGATGTCTTTTCAAGTTTTCCTTTGGCATCGTCAATGGCCCTGGTGCCATAGACAAAGGAAAGAAACACCTGTCTGAAGACATCGTCATCCTCATTCTTCAAAAGATCGTCGATAGAAGAGGTTTCTGAATCCGATTTGTATTTTTCTTTTTCGCCCTGCAGAACTATCTGCATGAAGTCAGGAGAGAAATAAAGGCGGAGAGTATCATCGAGATTTTCCTTCAAAACATAAAAGGCACGTGGCTGAGAAGTGTTTCCAAGCAGATAAACACCTCTTCTAAGTCCTTCGACAGTGACAGCCGGAATAGACAAAGACTCATCTTCCTTGATAATACCTTTGTGTTTCTCGTCAAGATAAAGGGAGATGTTATCTCGATATTTGATCTGTGGCAAAGGATCTTTCTTGCTGTTGATAGTGTTGATGACTGTGTTTGGAAGTCCTAAGAAAGCCAACTCAGAAAGATAATCACGGCATTCAGGGAAAGAAAGACTGTAGATCTTTTCTTCTCCGTTATAAGAGAGAAGATAGGGGAAACTGTTGTTGATAAGGAAATACCTCCTGAAGATCTTATGAAGATTCTCAAGAGCGATTTTATCAGCGCTGTCAAAATAGAATTCTTTGTCTTCATCATCAGAATAGGCGGTGAAAATCCTTCCTTTGTGGACGTGAGTCAAAGGCAGAAAATCATCCTTGAATTCTT
>DHDT01000013.1:19965-25069 GCA_002399505.1 Caryophanales bacterium UBA4869
GATCCTGGCTGAAGCTGGTTTTCGCCTTGTAAGACATTAGAAAGACTTTCCGTAGTGTCGAAGCCTTCATTCAGATAGCTAAAGAATTTGGCAATAGTCACATAAACACCGTTTTTCTCATCTTTGATAAGAAAATCATTGATATCAGAAAGAGGTTCGATGGTCTTGCTGTTTTTAAAGGCATAGCTCTCACTGGCATCAACTGTGTTGCGATAGGTTGAATAATCACCGTTGACTAGCTTTTTGATTTTCTTATCCTTGTCCAAGAAAGAAATCAAGGCTGAACCTGATCCATCATATTCAATGAAGGGGAAAGAAGATATAAACAGTCCTTCATCCTCGAGATGTCTTAAGTAGAAAGGAATAGGAGAATCGCCTTTTTCGTAATAACTCAAAGAGCCGTTGGACATGGCGATTGGAAGAAGGATACCATACTTTTCAAAAGACACATCATCAATAAAAGGAACCAAACTCAAGAAATCATCCGCTGTTCCTCTTTCAAAATCAAAGAAGGCAAAACGTTTGAATATCGCATAAGGAAGACCCATAAATCTCAGAAACAGAGCAGGCATATATTTGAGATCCGGATGTTTCTCAAAGTAACGATGAACGGAGATATAGATGAATCTCAGTCGTTCTTTTTCTTTGCTGTCTAAATAATAATCAGTCGGATTGTTCTTCTCTGTGACTAAACCGTTTTGACCTAAGGAAAACTCACGATAGTCTTTGTTGAACATATTGAAATGTTCACCGATATATATGTATCTGACACCATGTTCATAAGTCTTGAAGTCGTGCTTTAAGACAGTATCTCCAAATACATCACGGCAGTTGAAATAATAATCATAGAAGGTTTCGACTAAAGAAAGAAGCAAGGCGTTTAAATAACGTCTGACGGCTTTTTGAAAACCGAGAGTGCCAAAATCCTTGATGGAAAACGATGATACGTTATAGGCAAAATCAAAGAGCTCGCTGAAACTCATCTTATCTATCTTTCTAAACTGAGAGATAAAAACCTTATCGGTGATTCCATTCAACTCACTGGCAAAATCGAATAATAGTTTTTCAGAAGTCTCTTTTTCCTTAAACCATTTTTCAGGAAGGAGACTTTCGTCAACATAGACAGGATAATAAGAGCCATTTGGATCATCAGTCTTGATAAGTCTCTCCAAATTTTGGAAAAAGATACCCTTTGAAATCAGATAATTGATACATCCGAGAACCGAATAGTGATCAGAACGCAGTATATCTTTGTTGACTTTGTCGGCCGAACCATATCCGGAAAACAGTCCCTTTTCAAAATGAATCGCCTTGACGATTGCATCGGTAGATATATTGGGGCTCTTCTTGTTTCCTTTGTCGACAAAATCCAGAACATCCTGAGGCAGACCCAGAACCTGACTCAGAACCATATTGGGAGAAACGACATTATTGTTCATCCCTGGGTTCTTATCAAAAACTAAGTATGGTTTCTGGGAAATAAATTCGTTGTAAAACTTGATTCTTTCCAAAAGAGAGGCCTGATCTTCAACAGCCATATGAAAATCGCCGACTCCATTTGAATAGACGTCGTAGAAAGCTCCCGAAAGGATCTGATTATAGGAAGTCAGTGTGGATTTCTCTCTGTCGGTTGTAAATAATTCGTAATTGTATTCCATTTATCTTCTCCTACCTGCCTATCCTGCGTTCTTTTTCAACATAGGCATTCATCAGCTTCTCTTCTAAGAATGTGATAAATCCTAAGACGGCCTGAATAGCGGAATCCATAAACTCCTGACGTACCCTGTCAATTTTAGGAAAACAACTTGTAACTAACTGTTTTAAAGTGCTAGGGCCCATCTGTCCGACAATGAAGTCTAGAATTGCGTTTCTGTTTTCTTCATAGCTATCGAGGATTACTCCGCTGGCGTAAGCGACCGCCTCCGAATTATCCGGACTCTTATTGCTGAACTCGAACAATTCATCCTTGAGTGTTTCTTTGCTAGGCGAAAAAAGAGAGAACAGAGGCTTAGGAGCAAGACTTCCAGGACAATAAAACAGAGGAAGGAAAAAATCATCAGACCCATTGATGTCATAGAAATGATGGGGATCATATTTTAGTTCGTCAGGACCAATCTCCGCTATCAGAAAAACATGATCGTGAATCAGACCATTGACGGCAAAGATGTAATCAGCTTTCTGATCTTCTTTGAAGGGAAATACCTTGGTGAAAGGACTATAGATAGCCGAATGATTGATTCCGGTACATCTTCTGCAGATGGAATCCCGGAAAGGAATACTGTTGATGAGATCATCAACTGAATTAAGAGAAAGATCCATATCTCCGTATCTCAAAACCGCCAGGAAGGGAAGACCGACCTGAGCCAAAATAATAGCAGCGGCCATTTCCTTTGAGACACCGGCATTGTTCATCATGTCATTCATGTTTTTGATGAAATATGACATAGATTCACGGTCGCATTCACAGAAATAGATCTTGTCGCTGACTGCGGTTTCCATATAGCCGTTATAAGCATCACCTAATGCCACATAGGGTAAGGGAAGACGAGGATTCTTTTCCATATTCAGACAGATTCCAGTATCTTCCAGAGGCAGGGACTTAGAGGCAATCACATAGGAAGCGGCAAATTCCATGTTCTTATAGAAGAAAGCCAATCTAGTGACAATAGCCATGTTCTCTTCGATATAGTGATAAAGAGAAGGATCACAGTCAAAGAGTATCTTATAGATAAGCTCTGATCCTAAAGACAGGAAAGAAGACAGAAGATCGATAAAGGAAAGCGAATAGATATCATTGGTGAAGAAAGAAGAGATGATGGAAATGATAGTATGACGGTCAGTTTTTAGATAAGGAAGAAGAAGAGGACTGATTTTATCCACATCAAACTTTATAATTCCTGAATAGGTTTTCTTTGCCAGAGAATCCACAAAGAAGCCGACATTATATTTTGAATCAAAAGGCATATCATAGAATAAACCGTTCTTTGAGGAGTTCGCTCTGATATAAGTCTGATAGACATTATAATCCAAGTCTTCTAATTCATCCAGGTTTTCATGATAGGTAGGAGTTGTACTGTTGCAGATATGACAGATGCCTTCTTTGAAAGGAATCTGAGTAAGAATATCTTTAGATGGTTTGATCAGAGAAGAAATATTATCAGGTAATCCTAGATTGCTGATGACAAATCTGTTTCTCGCTAGAAGAGAACCCTTAGGTTCCTTCTTGGAGAACTCCTCCTGCAAAAAGAAAATCTTCGCTAGGATAGCTTCTTTTTCAGACTGGCAGACATAAGGCTCTGAGAAAAAGCTCTTTCGGAAAGAATAGCAGAGCTTTCCATAAGTCACATACGGATAAGGAAGATTAGGCTCATAGGTCTCATCTAACTTAGGATGGCCGTCTAATGCCAAAAGAGACAGGGTATCAAAACGGTCAAGACTCTGTTTGCGATAATCGTCTCTGACTAGAAGGTAGATGTACTTGAGAATGAACTCCATGACTTTAAAGACGTCTTTGTAATCATTGCCTTCTTCTCCATATTGAAGAAGAGTCTGACTGACAGCATCTTTTAAGCTGATATCATCTAAAGAATAAAGGAAATAGGACACAGCGCCTTTATTTGACTTCTCATCTATTTTCTTCAGCAATTCATAAAGTACAGGATCTTTGTCTTCATGATTAGCAGCCAGATATGCCAAATAGATTTCTTCGCTTAAAAGGCATTCCTTATCATCAAATATCCTAGACAGAACAGGAGACCTCTTATATTTTCTGACTATAAGCCGAATCTTTGTTTCTTTGTCTAGGTTAAGAAGAGGAACAGCGGAAATAAAGGAAATACCCTGACTGTTAAGTCTTCGATTGAGGAAAGCGAAAAGATGTTCTTTTTCTTCTGACAGATAATCATAGAAGGAATCAAATCTCTTAGAAGACAAGTAGAGAGTGGATTCACTGATATCATCCATAAAAGGAAGACTCTTCAGAAAAGAGGAGACCGAGACAGAAGCAAGATCCTTAACAAACTGATACCCATAATAGGGCAGACCGATATGACTATAGACTGACAGAGAATCGCCTTTGCGGTTCTTGGAAAGTTCTTCTTCTAATAGGTTTTTGATTCTGGTTTTATCAGCCAGACTGAAGAAGAAGTTCCTGTTATCGAGAGAATACATCTCGCCGTTATAAGAAGAAAGAACATAATACTGTTTGTCAGTTTCAATTTTTGAAACGGTCATATAGGAAAGCTTGGCAGTAACCTTATTGAGTACTTTGAAAGAGAACTCATCATAAAGAACATTGATGAGAGAAGCAAAATAAGAGCGGAGAATACTAGAATAGTTTTCTTTGAAAAAAGTAGAAGGATGACAATCGGCAATTCGAAGATCATAGATGCCGTTGACGAAATAATCGATAAGATCCTCGAAAGAGAAAGAATCGTACTTTTTCATTTCATCCACAAATCCGCTATTGCTGTTTCTTCCCATGACATCGATTGAAAATCTATCCGACTTGCCTTCTTCGATGAGCTTTCTCATCTTGTCTGACATTCTCTTCATATTTATGAAGACAGGAAGATGGGGAAGCGAACCCTCGATGAAAGGCTTAGTTTCATCATAAGGAAAATAGAAGCCGTTAGTTAAAAGGAACTGATGAAAATCATCAGTAAACCACTTCTTGCCGCTAGGCTTAGAGACTTCAGAATAGCACTGCTTCTTCAGGTCCTTGAGACCGCAGGCAAAAGTAATCTGAGGAAGAATGTCTTTTTTCAGATTCAGTCGATTGAAGACTTCGTCCGGAAGTCCGAGGACCTGTTTCAAAACCAGAGGGTCTGAACCCTTTTTTTCAAAGAAAGTCTTGCCGTCATAAAGAGGAAAAGAAGGCAGTTTATTTATCTTCTCATCATAGAAGAAAAGAGCGCTGTCTAAAGAATCCCGGTCTTCAACAGGTACGACATACCAATTATTGTTGTCGATAAAAGCGATGTGGGAGAGACCGAACAATGCTTGCCGATAATTGGAGCGGAAGCTTATATTGAGTCTCTGATGACCAAATAACCAATAGCTCATTTTGTTTAATGGATCAGAAGGCGGAGAAAGTCAGTTCGCA
>DHDT01000013.1:25196-25546 GCA_002399505.1 Caryophanales bacterium UBA4869
GAAGAAGTATTCTTTACTTCAAATCCATATTGAGGAACGGACCAATCGTCAAAAGTGAAATCATAAGGATCTTTTGAATGGAAGGCATCGCCTTTCATATACAAAGAAGAATTGCTGGCATAATTAGTCTTTGAGCCTTGAATCTTTTTTCCGGTAGAAGGAAGAAGAGAAAGAAGGGTTCCTTTATAGTAATCATAGTTCAATTCGGCAAAAGACTGATCATAAGAATAAGACCGGGTATTGGAATAAACATACCAATAAGCGAAATACACGCCCCAAGTAGAAGAATTATAGGCGGGAAGCTTATCATACAGGCAATTATCCCAGTTGATTGAATTATCACGGCCGGT
>DHDT01000013.1:25701-26012 GCA_002399505.1 Caryophanales bacterium UBA4869
CCGATGGAGGCATTGACATGAAGAACCATGACCCCGGGTTTGCTGAACATCTTGGCTCCGTTTTCATAAGCGACAGTGGCATCGACCTGATTGACGCCTGTCGGAGTATAATACTGCACTAAAAGATACTCATCAAAAGGAGTTCCGTTATAGACTGATGCACCATCTTTATAGCAAGGTATAAGCAAGGATTTTCCAGTGTCGGCAAAAGAAGTTAGATTGATGACATTGTTGTTGGCAGTCAGATATTCCTCAGTGATAATAGTAGGTTTATACCAACCCAGGAGATATTTTGAATAAGCGTTATGATC
>DHDT01000013.1:26202-26379 GCA_002399505.1 Caryophanales bacterium UBA4869
TAGTCATAAGAATAGTAATCATCCAAGCCTAACATATGACCCGTTTCATGAACGATGGTATGTGCATCTCCGTTTGTGTCAGATGATGTAGGCCAATAACCGCCATCAGTCAGGAAATCAATACTGGCCCAAGAATAAAGACAGGCTTTCTTGCCTCCAAAGCTTGTTGTTTTGCCA
>DHDT01000013.1:26449-27920 GCA_002399505.1 Caryophanales bacterium UBA4869
TAGGCTTTCTTGCCTCCAAAGCTCGTTGTTTTGCCAGACCAAGTCGTATAAGCCCAGAGAGCGTTGGAATTGGAATTGTACTTGACAGAATAAACCATCCAGACAGCATCGATATATCCGTCGCTGTCTGTATCATAGGAAGAAAGATCCATACCGCTTTTATTCAAAGCCGACAAAGCAGAATCTAAAATGACATCAGTATAAGAACCTGATTTCCCATAATTTTTGTCATTGGTTTCAAGCTGAGTCGAAGAAATTCCCATATTGACAACTTCAGATACTTCACCGCTGATATGAAGCTGACCGCCAGATGACTCCTCATAATAGGAAGCCAGTGACTCCCAGCCAGTCTCAGCTTTAGTTCCGAAGAAAGTCTTATCCAGTCTTGAAAGTTCTACTGAAGTGAAGGAACGATCAGTCAATTGAATCGGGACTACGAGTATCTTTGAGTTTCCAGTTGATGGCAGATAGCGCTGTCCAAAACTAAGACCGATATTCTTCAGAGTGATGTTGTCAGCAGAATCATTGGTACCATAAGTGGGAGTACTATAATGTCCGGCATTATTCGAACCTCTGTCGGTACTGGAATCATCGCTGAAATTAAAATACAGACAGGAAGAAAGAGTTCCTAAAATTGATATACAGCAAAGAGTAGTTATCAATTTATTCTTTTTCATCATCAGTCTCCGTAATCCGAGCCCCGGCTTTTGTCTTCGACTAAAACCTTGGCCATATTAGCGACGTCGAATGCAGTCAGATAGATTGCGCCTTCTGATTCGACAAGGGGATTATCCTCTTGTCCGACAAACACAACCTTCTTGTTTTTTCTTACCTGTTCATCCATTTTGGCGATTATCTCAGGATAACGCTCTGGTCTGAGCATCTTATAGGCCTCGAGGCAAGTATAAAACTGAGGTTCAATATAAAAGATTGAACCATCATCGTTTTCATAGCAGACTGCGAAACGGTTTCTAAGATCGATAAGGACTTTTCTGTCAGCCCATTCAGGATATTTTGCTTTATTCATTTTTAAATTTGTCCTATTTATTAATTATAACATTATTGCTTTCATTATATAGTCCATAGGTTTCATACTTCTGGCCTTTTTCCAACTCAAATCTCAAAGACTGAAAAGGAAGAGGAAGAAAAGAACAGTTTTATCAGTCTTCGATAATCAAAAGAGAATTGCCTATAGTAGTTCCTATCCAACGGAAATCATCTCGTAACGACATCATTTTTATATATTCTTCCGTTTCTTTTACAATTTCAATTGCTTCTCTTAATCCTTCAGTCAATTCAGTGAACTTAAACTTGCCAGTCTCAATCCCATCTTCAATCTCTTTGATTAGAGAATGAATTTTCCCGTCTTTGATCTGATACCCAAAACCGATAGGGAAAGGCTTTTTCCCGTTGGCTTTTCTAGCCGCGAGATTGATATACATTTTTAAGACTGGAAGAAGAGAAATTAAAC
>DHDT01000013.1:28018-28633 GCA_002399505.1 Caryophanales bacterium UBA4869
AAGAAGAGAAATTAAAACAGATTGCCTAAAAGCATCTTTTTCCTTTGAAATGCTATCTATATCATGACAATAACTGTTATAGCTTTTCATTGTCATTACCTCCTTTGACGGCGAGAAGGGCATTTTGAGCAGAGACAAAGAATTCCGGTGGCAGATCATTTCTCTCATATAGATAAGAAAGCATATTCTGGCAGAGAGAACAGATGAACGTATAATCGTCATTGACAATTTTATAGATGTCGCCTTTTCCAGTTGTTTTCAGGAAATCTCTCAGAGAATTAAGGTCGCTGATTACAGTGGCATAGTCATCAATTCCCCGTATCATAGTTTTCCATTGTTCACCCTGAAGAGGTTCTTTGATCATAGATAACCGGTAGACTTCTTTGTCCTCTTCGCAGAGTCTATTCAAGGCCGGCAAAAGAAATCCGAATCCATAATCAAAATCAAGACTGTTATTTCTGATTGCCTTCACAATCGGAATCAGACTCATGAACACAGAGGTCCCACAGACGTAACAGGATTTAGGATCATCCATGGACTGATAAATTTCATCTATATTATTGTTCATACATGAAGCCTTTCAAACAATTCTCCGGCTTTCTGATGGATAGTATA
>DHDT01000013.1:28718-29676 GCA_002399505.1 Caryophanales bacterium UBA4869
ATGGATAGTATAGTCAGCTCTATTATCGGCAGAGGAAGGATCCTTGTTGATCAAAACAAGCTTGTCCCCGCAGAACACATTGATAAAAGAGGCAGCCGGATAGACAACTAAAGAAGTACCGGCGACAATGAGAAGATCCGCATTGCGGATTTCATAGATGGCTTTATCGATAACACCATTATCAAGGGCTTCCCCATATAGAACAACATCGGGTTTGATCACTCCACCGCATTTCGGGCAATGAGAAATAATGTCTTTAGAATTCTTCATAAAGTTGCCATCGTAGAAAGCACCGCAGTCCATACAATAGTTTCTGTGAATTGAGCCATGTAGTTCAATGACATTTTTGCTTCCTGCCATCTGATGAAGTCCGTCGATGTTCTGGGTGACTATCGCCTTGAGCTTTCCGCTTTTTTCAAGTTTTGAAAGAAAAAGATGCGCTCCATTTGGCTTCTTGTCTAAAAGTAGCATTCGGTCTTTATAAAACTCATAGAAGTCTTTTGTATATGTCTCAAAGAAATGAAAAGATATAATCGTTTCCGGGTCATACTTATACTTCTGATTATAGAGCCCGTCTTTCGATCTGAAATCAGGAATCCCTGATTCCGTACTGACACCGGCACCACCGAAAAAGACAATTCTGTCATGTGTATCAATGAGATTTTGCATCAGATTGACATCTTTTTGAAAATCAGGCATTATTTCCTATCCTTTCTTTTGACTATATTATAGATAAAACAGACTGATTAATATAGGGTAATAGAATAATCAGGCTGTCTTGAAAAACCGATTAACGAATTATACCTGCTATATATGCTATCTGAAGAATGATACCGACAATACCTAAAATCAAACCGGTTTTGCCTGATTTCTTCTTGATAACCAAGCAACCGAATATCACTGCCGATATTGCAGTGACCATCCCGACATACGGAACAGTGATCCCGATAATCCCACA
>DHDT01000013.1:29782-30065 GCA_002399505.1 Caryophanales bacterium UBA4869
CCGACATATGGAACAGTGATTCCGATAATCCCGCATATTATAGAGGCTTTCGAATAATCTTTTTTATAGTAGTAACCCTCATCATTTTTAGGGAAGTCACCCGTTGGTTCTGATTTAAATGTTTCCTTTTTTGAATAAGAGGGAGTATATCCGTCAGAAGAAAAATCATCGGAAACAGGTTCTCCGCAGTTAGAGCAGAATTTAGAATCATCCGATAATTCACTTCCACATTTTTTACAATATTTCATTTCTTATTTATTATAGTAACAATTTTCCGTTTGTG
>DHDT01000013.1:30302-35925 GCA_002399505.1 Caryophanales bacterium UBA4869
TAAATCGTCTTGAAATAAACAACAATGTCAAGGTTAATCATTGTAGCAGTTGCTTTTCCTAAAAAGGAGGGAATAGTATGAAAAGAAGAAATATGATTCTCCTCTTCTCAGTTCTCGGAATGCTCTGCGGATGTCAAAGCGGTGATCACACAATAGACTTCAAAGTCTCTCTCGACAGTACAAAAAGCACTTATTCTCCAGTCGAATACAAAACAAGTCTGGATTTGTCTTCTTTCCAGAAGAAATTCACTGAGATGCCAAAGATCATCCCCGGTGATATCCTCTCGATTGTCTACGGCGACAAAGAAGGAAAAGAGGCTGTTGATTACCATCTGAAAGAAGCTTCCTTTACAACCGGAACACTGATGCAGACACCTGGAGTAAACCAAGGAGACATCGTCTTTGACAAAAATCCCGAAAACTATTATTTTGTCTGCGATACCCAAAGACTTATCAAATCAGATTTTGAAATCATCGACGCTAACAAAGGCGGAAACAACGTAAAGGTCTATTGTTCATACTACCCAGATAAAAATAACAGTGGGAAATACGAAATTGCCGGTCTGTTCCTAGCTATGCCAAGATAGAACCAATCTAATCAATAAAACCCTCTTTGGACTGCAAAGAGGGTTTTCAGATGAAAGAAAAACTGCTGCAGGTTTCCCCACAGCAGTTGTTTTCAACTATCGGATTTTACTTATCAAGTCCGCCGTATCTCAAGATATCGTTGTATCTCTGTTCAGCATACTTCTGAGACTTGGTGAGAAGCTCTTCAGCATGATCAGGATTAACCTTAGGTAAGAGGCTGTATCTGGTCTGAGTCATGACGAAGTCACGGAACTTGGTGAAGTCAGGTTTGCAGGACATGACAAGAGGAGACTTGCCCTGTTCAGCCAAACGAGGATCATAAGTATAAGTGAGGAAGTAACCGCAATCGACGGCCATCTTCTCCTGCTTCATGGCATTTCCTAAACCGCCCTTGATACCCTGTTCCTGGCAAGGAGCATAGCACATGACAAGTGAAGGTCCATTATAGCTTTCGGCATCGGTCAGGGCCTTGATAGCCTGGGAAGGATTAGATCCTAAGGAGATAGAGGCGACATAGACATGGTCATAGGCCATAGCGATGAGACCCATATTCTTCTTGGCAGTCTTCTTACCGGAAGCGGCAAACTTAGCAATCTGACCAGTCTGTGAAGACTTGGAGGCCTGACCGCCAGTGTTGGAATAGACTTCAGTATCGAGGATCAGGATGTTGACATCATCGTTAGAGGCGATGATGTGATCAACGCCGCCAAAGCCGATATCATAAGACCAACCATCTCCGCCGACGATCCAGACAGACTTGTCAAGAAGATCATTCTTCATCTCCAAGAGAGCCTTGATATCAGCATTGGAAGACTGTTTGATCAAAGCCAGCATCTTAGGAAGCATGACTCTGACGTGAGCCTTGTTCTTGATATTGAGAACATAGTCATTCAGAGTATCCTTGAGTTCAGGTTCGACCTTTTCGATATTGTTGTTGATGATGTTGATGATCTTAGTGAGCTTGAAGTCAGTGGCGATTCTCATACCATAACCATATTCGGCGTTATCCTCGAATAAGGAGTTAGCCCAGGCAATACCGTTGCCGTTCTTATCAGTGACAAGAGGAGTAAGAGGAGTAGAGCCATTGTAGATTGAAGAGCAGCCGGTGGCATTGGCGACTAACATATCCTGACCGAAGAGCTGAGAGGTAAGACGATAATAAGGAGTTTCACCGCAGCCGGCGCAGGCTCCGGAGACTTCCTGATAAGGCATATGGAAGGCAACTTCCTTGACAGTTCCGGCAGGATAGTATCCAGTTCTAGGTTCTACCTGCTTGTAAAGGATAGCGGCAGCTTCTTCATGAGCAAACTGAGACTTGGCTTCGACAAGCTTGAGAGCTTTTTCCATGCTCGGCTTGCCAGTCTTGGGATCCATGATGATCTTGCCGTTTTCATCCTTCTGAACCTTGCCGGGGCACTGATTGACGCAGAGTCCGCAGCCGACGCAGTTCATCGGAGAAACCTGAATACGGAACTTCAGATCCTTGACATTGGCTCCGCCCATGGCAGGTAAGACATCAACCTGTTCTTCGAGAGGAAGCTTCTTGATTTCTTCATCAGTGAGTAAGAACGGACGGATAGTGGCATGAGGGCAGACAAAGGCGCACTGGTTGCACTGGATGCAGTTGTCCTTGTTCCAGACAGGAACACGGTCAGCAATAGAACGCTTTTCGTTATAGGTGATGTTGTTCTGCATAGTTCCATCTTCAAGTTCCCATTCACGGAACTTGGAGACAGGAAGATCATAGCCATCAAGGTTGTTGACGACATTGACATAAGAATCCCAGTATTCATCACCGGTCATCTTAACACTGCTGTTAGTGGCAAGGTCAGCCCAAGCGGCATCAACCTTGACTTCTCTTAAACCGGCAGTACCCTGATCAATAGCCTTGTAGTTCATATCGACAACGTCCTGGCCCTTCTTGGCGTAGGACTTGGCAGCAAACTTCTTCATCCAGCCATTAGCCTCATCATAAGGCATGATCTGCTGGTTAAGATAGAAGAAAGAAGCCTGTAAGATGGTGTTAGTATGACGGCCCATTCCGATTGAAAGGGCAATCTTGTTGGCATCGATGACATAGAACTTAGCATGTTTCTCAGCTAACTGTTTCTTCATACGGTTAGGCATAGCAGCGATAAGGGCGGCATCGTCCATATCAGTGTTGAGTAAGAAAGTTCCGTTTTCCTTCAGGTTCTTGATCATATCGAACTTGAAGATATAGGAATCAAGAGAGCAGCTGACGAAATCAGCGTTCTCAACATAGTAAGTAGAATGAATAGGCTGTTTGCCAAATCTTAAGTGAGAACGGGTAACACCGCCGGACTTTCTGGAATCATAGGCAAAATAAGCCTGAGCATACTGATGAGTCTCATCGCCGATGATCTTGATAGAAGACTTGTTGGCGGAGACAGTTCCATCAGAACCTAAGCCGTAGAAGAGGCAAGAGGTATAGCTATGAGGGATCTTGTAAGATTCATCGATAGCGATGGAAAGATGAGTGACATCATCGTTGATGCCGACTGTGAATCCAGTCCAGGTCTTAGGAGCATCAAGGAAATCATAAACAGACTTGATATCCTTAGGCTGAGTGTCTCTGGAAGAAATACCATAACGGCCGCCGATGACATCGATATCCTGACGTCCGCCCTGTCTTAAGGCAGCGACGACATCGAGGTATAAAGGCTCTCCGTCAGCGCCGGGTTCCTTGGTACGATCAAGAACGGCGATCTTCTTGACAGAAGCAGGAATAGTAGCCATCAAATGCTTGACAGAGAACGGACGATAAAGGTGGACCTTGATAAGACCGACCTTTTCTCCCTTCTTCATCAAATCAGTGACGACTTCAATAGCAGTCTCAGTAACACTGCCCATGGCAATGATAACCTTGGTAGCTTCAGGATCACCAAAATAGACAAACGGAGCATAAGGCCGTCCGGTTGCTTCAGAGACCTTCTGGAAATACTCGCAGGCGACATCGACGATCTTGTTCTCGTGGATGTTCTGAGCTTCACGGCCCTGGAAGCAGATATCATCATTTTCAGCACCGCCACGGGTCACAGCGTGACCATGGGGATTAAGAGCTCTCTTCTTGAAATCATTGACAGCATCAAGATCGAGAAGTCCCTTCCAGAAATCATCATTGACAAACTCGACGTTCTGAATCTCGTGTGAGGTTCTGAAACCATCGAAGAAATGAATGACAGGAGTGGAACCTTTGATAGCTACCAAATGAGCCATCGGGGCTAAATCGGCGACTTCCTGGACAGAGTGAGAGCAGATCATGCAGGCACCAGTCTGACGGACGGCATAGATATCGCCGTGATCACCGAAAATAGAAAGAGAACGGCTAGCTAAAGATCTGGCTGCAACATGTAAGACTGCAGGAAGTTCCTCACCTACCCATTTGTAAATGTTCGGAATCATAAGGAGCAGACCCTGAGAGGCAGTGTAAGTAGTGGCTAATGAACCGCCCTGCAAAGCTCCATGGACAGCGCCGGAAGCGCCAGCCTCAGACTGCATTTCAACGACTTTGACTTCATCGCCAAAGGCGTTCTTCCAACCCTGAGCAGCATATTCATCGACATGCTCAGCCATAGGGCTAGAAGGAGTAATAGGATAAATAGCGGCAACTTCGGTGAATTTGTAGGATCCGATAGCAGCAGCTGTGTTGCCATCAACCGACATGAACGAGAATTTCTGTTTTTCCATACACTTCCTCCAATAAATTTATAGATTCTCCAAAGGTTATTATAGAACAAAAAAAATACTTATTAAACTAATATTTATTTATATAAAATCGAATCATTGAATTAGAATCAAAATAAAACATCTTTTCTTGTGTTTATACATAGATAATCCCAAAATAACAGCGAAAACACGGAATAAAAAAATAGCAGAACTATTATCTGCTTTAACGATTTATATTGTTTGAACGGCTTTAGGCACAAATCAAACGGAAGACTGGGATGCGTGTTTTAAGGACGCAAAATAAAACAGTTCTTAAATTTTGATTTGTTTGACTACACGTATTTAATTCCAACTCCAAATCCCTTTTGCTCAAGGATTTTGAATTACGACAGCTCGCCGGCGATGCATACGATTCGTCCGGCTTAGAAAGATTATAAGGCATCGATATTGGAAAAGAAAGTAAAAGAGCTTTCGAAATTATAAAAAACATCCTTATTTATCGACTTTTCGATACTTGTAACCCCTTTCCAATTATTATTTTAAAACATTCAAATAATACAGAAAAGACATGCAAATTATGTCAATAATAGTGCATTTTACGAAAATAAAGAGTTGAAATGCTTGTTAAATACAAATGAATGCTTTATCATATGTATGTTCGTTCATATGTTATGGAGGTGCCAAATGAATTGTAAACAATGTTCTAGAAGTGTAACGAAAAATAGCCCCCTCAACCCCACTTTTATTAGACGATTGACGCTTTTCATTATAGGAACTGTACTTTTGATAAGCGGATTTGTCTTAGCAAAGACAGATACTGTTTTCGCATCAATTGAATGGTCTTATCTTGGAAACAGTGATTTTTATTCTTCTCAGTCTTTCAAAGCATTGATAATCTATTCTCTTGCTTATCTCATTTTATTGAGTGATCTGATAAAAGGAATGGTTGAAGAAATCAAAGAAGGGGAGATCTTCAACGAATACTTATTAATGCTGTTTGCAACCGCCGGTGCTTTTGGCTTAGGTGAATTCCCAGAAGCCATCCTGGTTATCCTTTTAAACATCATCGGAGAAAGCTTAGAAGATTATGCGACAGACAAATCAAAAGAATCTATTAAGGGCTTAGTCAATTCAATGCCTTTGTTTGCTCATGTAGTAGGTGAAGACGGAAAAGTAAAAGATGAGGATCCTAAGAATGTCAAAATCGGTACTCTTCTTGAAATAAAGCCAGGAGAAAAAGTCGCCATCGACAGTATTATCTATAAAGGCTCTTCTTCCTTTGACCTTTCTTCCATAAACGGGGAATCTCTTCCACGGGAAATAAAAGAAGGAGATGAGGTCTATTCCG
>DHDT01000013.1:36024-36352 GCA_002399505.1 Caryophanales bacterium UBA4869
CGGTTCTATCAATAATGATTCTCTGATCATCGTCAGGACAAAACGTCTATATCAGGATTCAACCCTGAAAAAGGTGATGGATCTTGTTGAAAACGAACAGGCCAAGAAATCAAAGTCTGAAAGATTCTTAGCTAGATTCAGCAAGTACTACACCCCCATTGTCATCACGATAGCCTTCTTGGTTTTCATAGTAGGATATGGTCTTTCCGGTTTCGTCTTTGAAGGAGCAGATAACGGAGAAGGATATCTATACAAAGCCTTGAGCATTCTTCTTATCGCCTGTCCCTGTTCCCTTTTGATTTCAGTCCCCATTGCCTACTTTGCCGGT
>DHDT01000023.1:0-174 GCA_002399505.1 Caryophanales bacterium UBA4869
TCCCTTATCGATGTCCTTGCACATTTCCAAGGCGATCTTGCTTAGTCTTGCTTCAGTGTAACGGGAGGCTGCGGGTTCATCACCATCGGGTGAACCGAAGTTTCCGTGGCCTTGGACTAGAGTGTAACGCATGGCAAAATCCTGAGCCATACGGCACATGGCAAGATAGATTGC
>DHDT01000023.1:382-1528 GCA_002399505.1 Caryophanales bacterium UBA4869
GATTCTTCTCTGAACAGGCTTCATACCATCTCTGGCATCAGGTATAGCACGTGAAGTAAGAGTAGATACGGCATAATCAAGGAAAGAATTTTTAATTTCAGTACTGAAATCGTCAGGGCTTACGCCAGCTGTTATGCCTTCTGATAATCCTTCGATTCCGCTACCGGTATCTTTTTCTGCTAAGTTTTTTTCTTCTTCGGAGGTGGGATCAGTTATTTCCTTTTTATTATCTTCATTGTTTTCATTCATGACAGTTTCCTCCGTTTAAATATCAAGATTCTTCACGAATTTGGCATTGGCGGTGATGTAGTCTTTTCTCGGCTCGACGTTTTCTCCCATCAAGTCGATTAAAGAATCATTGGCTTCCTGAGCGTCTTCGATGGTGACTTGAAGCATACGGCGATGATTCTTATCCATAGTAGTCTCATCGAGCTGATCAGGATCCATTTCACCTAGACCCTTGTAACGCTGTAGGGCGTAACGGGCATTAAGGGGAAGATGAGTTTTGATGGCATCGAGTTCGTCATCGGTAAAGGCATAGTAGTGATGTCCCTGATAGGTGAGACGATAAAGCGGAGGCTGGGCGATATAGAGGTGGCCTTCTTCGACTAACGGTTTCATGAAACGATAGAAGAAAGTCATCAATAGAATACGAATATGGGAACCATCGACATCAGCATCGGTCATGATGACAACCTTGTCATATCTGATTTTGCTTACATCAAACTGATCGCCCTGGCCTGCGCCGATAGCAGTGACCATGTTGTAGATTTCGGCGTTCTTTTCAATACGAGTGGCCTGGGCTTTTTCAATGTTGAGAATCTTACCTCTCAGAGGCAGAATGGCCTGAGTTCTGGCATCACGTCCCTGAACGGCGGAACCGCCTGCAGAGTTTCCTTCGACGATGAACAATTCTCTTTCTTTAGGATCTTTTGAAATGCATTCGGTGAGTTTGTCCGGCATGCCAGAGCCTGCTGATAACTTGCCCTGGGCAGCCTCACGTGCTCTTTCAGCCGCTTTTCTTCCCTTGTAGGAAGAGACGACTCTTTCATACCAGGCGCGTCCTTCCTTAGGATGATTGAGAAGCCAGTCTTTAAGGGCATCGCCGACAATGGAAGAAGTTGCTTTTCTGACTTCGTCATTGCC
>DHDT01000023.1:1694-6080 GCA_002399505.1 Caryophanales bacterium UBA4869
CAGTCTTCATAGCGGAAGTTCTCATCACTGTCTTTGAGCCAGTCTTTTGATTTGAAATAAGCATTGAGCTCTCTTCCCAAAGCCAGACGGAAACCTTCTTCGTGGGTTCCGCCGCCCGTTGTCCTGATGTTGTTGCAGAAGGAATTCATGTTGACGATGCCGGCTTTGGTAGGCTGCATGGCACATTCGACGACGATGGTCGTCGGCTTGCTGTCAGCACCGCCTGTCAGAACCTGGGTTTCATCGTTGACATAGGGAATCTCTTCAAAAATACGGTCTTTTTCTTCATTGATGTAAGCGACGTATTCTTTGATGCCGCCGTTGAAGCAATAATGGGAATGATGAAGGTCTTCCGGGTCGCGGACATCATCCAAAGTCAGATCCAGGCCTTTGGTAAGATAGGCAGTCTGACGGATGTAATTGTTGACAGTGGAAAAGTCAAAAATGGTCGTTTCTTTGAAGATTTCCGGATCAGGAGTGAATTCGACAGTGGTTCCGGTCTTTTCAAGAGGACATTCTCCAACGACATGAAGTCCAGGGGCAACAGTCTTGCCGCCGTTTCTGAATTCGATAAGATGAATTTTTCCTTCACGATAGACGGTTACTCTGACATAGGTAGACAAAGCGTTGACGGCTTTGACGCCGACACCGTGAAGACCGCCTGAGATCTTATAACCGGTCTTATCATTGAATTTTCCGCCAGCGTGAAGAATGGTGTAGACAGTTTCAACTGTCGACACTTTGGTCTGAGCGTTGATATCGCAGGGGATGCCACGGCCGTCATCTTCGACACGGACGCGATTGATGGGATCTTCTTCGGTTCCGGGAAGAATAGATACATGAATATGTTTGCAATAACCCGCCAATGCTTCATCGATGCCGTTATCGACAGCTTCACGCACAAGATGATGAAGACCTTTCGAAGACGTTGTTCCGATATACATACCGGGACGCTGTCTGATAGCTTCAAGACCTTGTAAGATCTCGATATCTTTGCCAGTGTAGTCTTCCTTGGCTTTCATAGCCTTGGCTTCCTGTTCGCTGCTTAAAGCGGTGTGCTCGACGTGTTCTTCTTCGAAAGTCTCTTCAGGAACGACTTCCACTGGTTTCTTAGCTTCTTCAACCGGTTTGGCACTCATGCCTTCAGCTTTGGCTACCGCTTCTACTTTGGCTTTCTGCTTTTCGGTTTCAATTCTTTTCTTTTCTTCTTCGGTTAGTTCGGCCATATCATTTCCTCCTAGTTATTTTTTTGCCGTCTGTTTCGTCTATCTCATAAGCTTCGAATCCTTCTCTGATGGTCGTGCCGGTGACTAGCACCTGCCCTTTATCTGAGAGGGACTTAAGCAAGTTGGCTGTTCTCTTATCATCTAAGTCGGATGTCACATCGTCCAGCAATAGTACCGGTTCTTCCTCAAAGACTTTAGTTAATGTCTCTCTAATGGCTAATTTTAGGCTCAAGGAGGCTAATCTGTTCTCTCCTTGACTTCCATAAGCCTGAAGACTTTTTGAGCTAAGATAAGCGCATAGATCGTCTCTGTGGGGGCCGATCAATGTCTGTCTCTTCATATTCTCTAAAGATTTTGATTCTTCAAATAAGCGAATTGAATTTTTTACGAACGATTCCTGGTCATCGTCTAAGGGAGAAGAGGTCTTATAGACGAGCTTGAGTTCTTTTTCTTCTCCGAATAGTTTCTGATAATAAGAAGAGACAGGTTTTGCCAGGGAAGATATCAGGTCTTTTCTGTCTTTGACGATTCGATAAGAGAGATTGATAAGCTCGTTTCTTAGAACGTTGATGACATCGCTGTCATAGTTTTGAACTAAGGCTGAGTTTCTTTCCTTGAGTAGCTTTTTATATCTGCTCAGGGCATAAAGATATTTTGGACTCATCTGGCTCAGACATTCATTGAGGAGCTTTCTTCTTTCGGCCGGCTCGTCTTTGAAGAGAAAGACCAGAGAAGGGTCATAATAGACAGCTAAGAGATGCCCAAGTATCTTGGATAGGCTTTTGACTTTTTCGCCATCGAAGGCAAATGTCTTATAGCCTGTTCCGATGATTACCGAGAGACTGTGATCCTTGTTTTCTTTCTCGGAATGATATTCCAAGAAAATAGAGGCTTCAGTTTCACCGGTTTTTATCAGATCCTTGTCTTCTGCTTTTCTAAACGATCGTCCAAGCGTCATATAGTAGCAGGCTTCCAGAACACTTGTTTTTCCGACTCCGTTAGGACCAGTGATATAGGTTCTTAAGGAATCAAAGCTGAAATCAAGATCCTGGTAGTTCCTGAAGTTGTGCAGTACTATTCGTTTGACGAACATACTACATAGGACTGACCATCGACCTTGACGGTGTCATTTGGACGAATCTTACGTCCTCGTCTGATTTCTTTTTCACCGTTGACATCGATGTCGTGCATGGCTAAGAACGCCTTTTCTTCTCCTCCGGATCTGATGATGTGTGCAAGCTTGAGAAGCTGTCCTAAAGTGATGTAATCATCACGGATCAAAATGGTCTTATTCTTATCCATAGTCCGCCTCCTTTTTTAGTTGAGAACAAAAACATAAATATTATATATTATATATATATAAATTACTACCTGAAATTGTCTATTTAAAAGGTGATTTCCGTTGTTTGCCTATCCTTATTCCTGTATACTCTTTTTAATAGGAAAGTCAGGTAGTTTTATGAGCATTCTTCTATTGTTGATAATCTATATTGCGTTTATATCTTTGGGTCTTCCTGATTCAATGCTCGGAAGTTCTTTTCCGGCCATTGCGGAAAACCTGAACATCGCTTCCGATATGGCAGGCTATATTGCTTTGACTGTTTCTGCCTGCACGATAGTCTCTTCCCTGTTTTCGGCTAAGCTGATTGAAAAATTCAGCACTAAATGGGTAGTGTTTGTGTCGGTTCTTTTAACTGCGACAGGTTTAGTTCTTTTTTCACAGGTGAAAGAAGGCTACACCTGGCTTTTCTTCCTGATAGCTGTTCCGATGGGTTTAGGAGCAGGTGCCATTGATGCAGCCTTGAATAATTATGTAGCTCTCCACTACAAGGCGATACACATGAACTGGCTTCACTGCAGCTGGGGCATCGGTGCTTCTATAGGCCCGATGATTCTCGGGTCTTTTATTGATTCAGATAAAGCGTCAGCGGGTTGGGATAAAGGTGTATTGATCATTTCGATTATTCAGTTTTCCATCGCTTTGATTATACTTATATCTTTGCCATTATGGAATAAGATGGCAAGTAAGGAAAACAATAAACCTAAAGAAGAAATTAAGCAAGTAAAAAAGTTTTCATATAAAGACTTATTTAAAAACCCTGTCTTCTATCTATCGATGATTGGATTCTTCGGCTATTGTGCTTTAGAGACGACGACGGGATTGTGGACTGGGAGTTTCTTCAGCTATGGAAAAGGACTTTCCACTTCAAAAGCCGCTACTTTGACTTCCGTCTTCTATCTTGGCATTACTGTCGGAAGGTTTATCTGCGGTCCCATCTCCTTGAAATTCAAAGAGAAGAACATGATGCGTATCGGAGAATCAATACTGCTTGTCGGAACAGTTCTGACTATGATTCCTTTCAATATCTGGTTTTCGATTATCGGCCTGTCTTTAATCGGAATCGGCTGTGCGCCTATTTATCCTGCCATTATAAGATCAACGCCTTATCGGTTCTCTAAAGAAGCTTCTCAGAAGGCTATGGGCATTGAGATGGCTATTGCCTATTGCGGAAACCTGTCTATTCCTCCGCTCTTTGGTCTGATAGCTAAGAGCTTAGGCAATAACTTTTCTATTCTTCCTTATATGATCTTGGCTCTTCTTTTATTGATGATCATCGTCCATGAGATTATCAATGCTATTCTTCAGAAGAGAGACGTGGCTTTGACTGAAGAAGAAAAGAAAGAATATTTTTAATCTTTATACTATTTATCGTAAACGGATATAATAAAAGAATATGAATAAAAAGACAGATAATCCCGATAACATCAAAATTCAGAAACGCCTTCTCAAAGGCGATTCCTATGACAAGCTTTCTTCTTTCTATTCTATTTTTGCTGATTCGACAAGACTTAGCATCATCAATCTCCTTTTGAATAATGAACTCTGCGTCAATGATATTGCTGAGATTTTAGATATGTCTCAATCGAGAATCTCTCATCAATTGGCTGTATTGAGAAAACATGACATTGTCACTTTTTTCAGACAAGGAAAAAGAGTTCTCTATACTCTTACCGATAATCACATAAGGGATCTTTTTGAAACCGGATTAGAGCATATCTCCGAGAAAGACTCTGAAGTATATATTGATAAAAAGAATAAAAGCCGCGAGTTTTAATATTTATGAAGGATAAACCAAAGTGTTGCTGTCTGACTTATAAG
>DHDT01000080.1:0-122 GCA_002399505.1 Caryophanales bacterium UBA4869
AGTTACTCAGATGACTTAGATGCCCTTAATCAGATACTTACCACAATGAACATTGTTCTTCCTAATTCATTGAAGAAAGTATTAGACTGTCAGACTCCGAAAATCGAACTCTTTCCAAATGA
>DHDT01000080.1:276-4778 GCA_002399505.1 Caryophanales bacterium UBA4869
ACATACCTATCTTATAAAGACCCCGGCCACTACTGCCAATCTGGGTCCTGGTTTTGATTTCCTGGGTCTGGCCTTAAATATCTTCAATGAATTCTCATTCAAGAAGAACAACGTCATGAAAGAAGAAGGTTTCCCCGACTTGAACGGGGATAAGAACTTAGTCCTTTATTCTTATGAGTATGTATTTAGAAAGCTTGGATTAGAACCGACACCGGTCTTGATAAGACAACTTAAAAATGACATTCCAGTCTCCCGAGGCTTAGGTTCTTCCTCCAGCTGTATCCTAGCCGGAATACTAGGAGCCAATCAGATTCTCAATCAGAAGCTGTCTTTAGAAGAAATTCTAAAAACGGCAATCGAAATAGAAGGTCATCCAGACAACGTCGCTCCCTGCTTATTAGGTGGACTTATTCTCAATATCAAGAAAGAAAAAGAATACCAGACTCACAGTTTGGAAATATCTCCTGATCTTAGTTTCCTCTTGGTTATTCCAAATGAAAAAGTACAGACCAATAAGGCCAGAGCAATCCTTCCCGAGAATTATTCTCTGGAAGACCTGACCTTCAATTCCTCAAGAGCCTCTTTGCTTGTTGTGGCGTTAAAGACAGGGGATATCAGTCTACTTAAAGAAAGTTTAGAAGATCGTGTACATGTCCCCTATCGCAGAAAACTGATCAAGGAATATGATCAAGTCGAAAGTTTGGCTTCCAGTTATAACTTCCCGATGACCATCTCCGGTTCTGGATCATCAATGCTGATTATCTATCATAAAAACGACTATAAAAAAGCAGAAGACTTTAAGAAACAACTTCTATCATTGAATATAGATGGTTTAATGATAAAGAAAGCAGAGACTTATCTGAAGGGAAGCAATGTCACAAAGGAGGATAGATAAATGAATGATGATTTTCTTTTAGTCAACAAATCGATTCTGCCCGATGTTCTTCCCAAAGTTATCGAAGCCAGAGACAAAATCAACCGCGATGATCTTTCAATAACCGAAGCCTGCAAGGCTGTCGGCATATCACGTTCTGTCTACTATAAATATAAGGATGTAGTCTTTCTTCCTGAGAAAGCGGAAGTCAAACGTGCCATCCTCTCCTTGAAAGTCGATGACAAGGAAGGTGTTTTGAATTCAATACTTAAAGTACTGACTAAATATAAAGCCAATGTACTGACAATCTTTCAGGACACACCAGTCAGAGGACTCGCCTATATAACCATCAAGTTAGATATCAAGAGAATGACTGCTCCTATCAATAAGCTGACTGAGCTTTTGAAGACGACAGCCTCGATCAGAAAGGCGGAACTTATCTCCTATGAATAACATCGCTTTATTCGGATACGGAACAGTAGGAAAAGGCGTAAGGGAATTGATTGACCGTAATCCTTTATTCCATTTGATATCTGTCTTTGACAGAAAAGAAAAGGAAAAGGAATTAGGCAGTCTTCTTATAACTTCCATCGACGAAATTATCAATGACAAAGAAGTAGACACAGTCGTCGAATGCCTAGGTGGAGACTCTCTTTCCTATGAAGTCATCAAAAAGGCCCTTAAAAATGGCAAGAACGTTGTCACTTCCAATAAGGAAACAGTCTCAATTCACTTAAAAGAATACCTCTCTCTTGCTGAAGAATATCGAGTAAGTTTTGAATTTGAAGCTTCAGTAGGAGGCGGCATTCCTCTCATTTATCCCTTATCAATTCAAAAGGACTTTGATGAAATCTATGAAATAAAAGGTATCTTAAACGGAACATCTAATTTCATTCTCACCAAAATGCAAGACGACGGAATGAACAAGGAAGACGCCATTCTATTAGCTCAGGAAAAAGGCTTTGCCGAAAAAGATCCAACTGCTGATTTAGAGGGCCTTGATATGGTTAGAAAAGGAAATATTCTGGCCTCTATTGTCTCGAAAAAAGAAATTGACAACATTGACATTCCTCATTTTGGCATATCAAACATCAATCCGCAGATTATCAAAGAAATATTAAGGCTTGGAAAGACCATCAAATTAGTCACCGATATCAAATTCCAAAATGATGGTCTTTCAATTGTCATCTGTCCTTTTGCTATCAGTCCTGAAAATCCTCTCAGCACCATCAAGAACGAATACAACGGAGTTATGATCGACGGCGAATACCAGGAACCTCTGACCTTTATCGGAAAAGGGGCTGGAAAGAATCCGACTGCCAGTGCTATACTTCAGGACTTAATCAGAATAGAAAAGAAAATACCCTATCCCTATCAGAAGATAACAGAAAAGATTAAAGTCAAACCGGACTTGAAGGGAACCTATCTTCTCTTCAAGGCTGATACTTTGAAAGCCGTCAACAACCCCACATTCAAACAGCTTAAAGATGCTGATTTTATCTGTAAGATGGAATAGAGGAACAATAATATGAAATCATATAATTTCGCAGTAGTCGGAGCAACGGGCCTAGTCGGAAGAACCTTCTTAAAAGTAATGGAGGAGTATCAGCTTCCCATCAATGAACTTCATTTATTTGCCAGTTCAAATAGCAAAGGAATGAAGCTTCCTTTTAACGGAAAAGAATATGAAGTCGAAGAACTAAAGGAAGATTCATTCAAGAATATAGATTTTGCCCTCTTCAGCGCCGGAGCATCAGTCAGCAAAGTATGGGCGAAAATAGCAAGTGACAGCGGTGCTTTGGTAATTGACAACTCTTCTCAGTGGAGAATGGATGAGGACTGTGCCCTAATCGTACCTGAGATCAATCTCGATGATTATAAGAGCAAGTCGAGAATCATCGCCAATCCTAATTGCTCGACTATTCAGTCTGTGATTCCTTTAAAGGCCTTAGACCGAGAATTTTCTTTGAAGAAAGTAACCTTCACAACCTATCAGGCCGTATCCGGCTCTGGAAAGAAAGGCCTGGACGATTTGAAAAGATGTGAAAGCGGACAGAAGAATGAGTTCTATCCTTATGATATATCAAAGACCTGTATCCCCGAGATCGATGTCTTTTTAGATAACGGCTATTCAAAAGAGGAAATGAAGATGGTCAATGAAACCAGAAAGATCCTTCATCTTCCTGATTTGAAAGTTTCAGCGACTTGTATCCGCGTGCCAGTCCCTGTTGCCCACGGCGTAATGATGCAGGCTGAATTCAATAAGAAAGTCACGGTCGAGAAAGCCAGACAGATACTGAAAGACTTCGAAAGCATCAAGGTACTAGATGATCCTAAAAACCATATTTATCCAGTTTCGACTATAGCCAGAGGCAACGACTTTGTCTATGTCGGAAGAATCCGACAGGACTTAGCCGTAGACAATGGTCTCCTCCTTTATTCGGTGGCTGACAATGTCCGAAAAGGAGCAGCGAGCAATGCTGTTCAGATAGCTAAGAAGATAATTGCTGAAATGGAGAGATAGACAATGATAAAAGTTTGCAAATTCGGAGGTTCTTCTCTCGCAAACAGCGAAGAATTCAAAAAAGTAAAGAAGATAATCCTGTCTGACAAAGACAGAAAAATGATCGTCGTGTCGGCTTTGGGAAAAGATACCAAGGAAAACAACAAGGCCACTGATCTTCTCTATCTTACTTTCCAGCACCTAAAATATCATGTTGATGCCAAACCGCTTTTTGACACGATCAGGAAAAGATATCTGACTATCGAAAAAGAACTCAATCTGTCTCTCGGCCTGGAAAAAGAATTTGATTCCTTCTGGGAGAGAATCAAAAAAGAAGAAATCACTGAAGAGGAACTCGTATCCAGAGGCGAATATTTCTCAGCCAAACTGATGGCGGCATATTTAGGTTTTGATTTTGTCGACAGCATCGACTTGATTCATTTTGATTATGACGGAAGAATAAAAGAAAAAGAAACCTGTGACTCCATCTATGAAAGCAGTCTGAAACATTCGCATATGGTAGTTCCAGGTTTCTATGGTTCTTATCCAAATAAAAAAGTCTGCCTCTTCTCAAGAGGAGGATCGGATATCACCGGGTCTTATCTGGCCAAAGGAACAAAAGCCGGCTTATATGAAAACTTCACCGATGTCTCAGGCTTCTTTATGGCTGATCCAAGGATCATCGATAATCCAAGAAGAATATCCCAAGTCACCTATGATGAACTGAGAGAACTTTCCTATATGGGAGCCTCTGTCATTCACGAAGAGACTATTCTTCCTTTGATGGAAGATAAAATTCCTTTAGTAATCCTCAACACCAATCATCCTGAAGAAGGAGGTACGTTGATTCAGAAAACAACCAAGAACAGACAGCACCTGATTACCGGAATAACTGGCAAAAAGGGATTCATCGCCCTGACCTTTGTCAAACAGAAAAGCATCGACAAATTATCAGTGATAATGAGCGTTTTAAAAGTATTTGAGCAATTCCATATACCCTTAGAACACATACCCACCTCCATCGACAGCTTCACCATCGTAGTTGAAAAGTCTTCTCTTGAAGGAAGATATTATGATGTCATTGCCGAACTTAAAAAGATTCCTTCCATACTCTCAATTGCAGAA
>DHDT01000080.1:4880-7385 GCA_002399505.1 Caryophanales bacterium UBA4869
CTCAATTGCAGAAGATGATGATCTGGCACTTCTGGCAGTTGTCGGCGGAAACATGGTTAAAAAATCAGGAACCAGCGGAAGAATACTGTCGGTCTTCGGAGAAGAAAATATCAATATCAAAATGATTGATCAGGGTGTTGAAGAGTTTAACATCATCATCGGAGTATCAAATAAGAACTTTGATAAATCAATCAAGGCCCTATATGATAGATTCGCACACGAAAAAATAGTAAACGACTGACAATGATGCTGATATATCTTTTATATTATAAAGAAGCATTTCAATACGTCTGATAGAAGTTTACATCTATTGTTGCCTTTAGCGAACAACAAATTACTTGTGTACGAAAACAACACTTTTCCAGATAAGCACTAGAATTTATTGTGCTAGAAAACTAAAAGAAAGATACCACAGAACTTATATTATATCCTATTCTTCAAAACTCAATTTCAACTAAAGAGAATGCACATAATCAAGGGGACTCTTTTTTGAAATGTTGATTATTGGCATAAAACTACTCAAAAAAGAAACTGCCAAACCCATGGCAAAGAGAATAACAATCTCTTTTATTTTAGGAATTATAATCATAATTGTGAAGCCCAAGGAATTGGATAAGTGCAGATTCATGATAAAAGACACCAGATAAAGAAGAATTATCGAAAGGACAATACTCATTATAGTAAGAAGAAAGCCTTCAATCAGAACCAATGAATATACTTCTCTAGATGAAGAACCCATCGATCTCAATATTCCTATTGTCTTTTCCTTTTATTCTGCACTACTTGCAATATAGCTTCCAAGTAGCACTACACTAAAGACTGACAGGGAAACACTTACCCAGATAAAAACTGTTGAAAGAGTTGAAGTAGAAGCAGAAACCATATTTATCTTTTCTATCATATTGCCAACAAGACTTAAAGAATACAGGCCTGTTTGTCCATCAATCATAGTAAGCAAAGCAGAAAACTCATCTCTCTTATGACTATTGGGGGAGATGGCCTGACTATAATACATTTCTTCATAATTGCCGGTTTTGGAAATAATATCCTCCGTTGCAACCACTTTTCCTCTTTTAGAGATGTTAAGTCCTAAGCCAATATCTATTCCAGCTACTTTTTCTTTCAAATCAAAAAGTGAATTATATCCGTTATCCTGAATAATAAACTGCAGATCTGACTCAGGAAAAAGAATTAGGCGGTATTTAACCAGGTATTTTGAGAGTATTTCTTTTTTGGCATCATCATAGGAAGAAAGGTATTGCCTTTGAATGGGGGTCAGGTAGAAAAAAGACTGGTTATCTGAATCATTGATCAAATCGGAATAAAAGAAGAAAACGCTAGTTTCTTTTTTTCATCTTCTTCAATCCCTTCATAAGAGTTCTTATCAATATATATTAAATAGTCTTCATTATCATCCACATCAAATGTCTTGTAGTTCTTAATCACCACATTGCTGACAATAAGCTGACTGAGACTGTTATTTACAAATTGCCTCGGCTCACACTCAATCGAAGAATAAGAAGCACGAAGAGCAGAGTCAAGGATATCCTCTTCATCTATCGAAAAGGGTCTCGGCAAAGAAGAATCACTTAAAAGAGTCTAATAATCCACCATCACCTCATCACCTGAAAAAGCTTCATCATCAAAAAGAACATAGCCCTTATATTCAGAGTGGAATCGGCGGAAATAATAAGGACTCTGGATTTTGTTATCAGAAGAAATAACTGATCCTCCAGGAAAAACAAACCCAGATTCTTTATCAAAATACTGATGATAATTTTCTTCACTGACAAATACACAGTTTCTGAATGAAGTAGAAAGACTATGAAGAAAATCATCATCTGAATAATCATAAGAGGAGTTTTTCTCTGGATCAGAAATAATAATCATTGATTCCGGATAATCAGTTTCTTTAAATCCTGTATCTAAAATTCCAGTGATTGTAAAACCATTTAATTTCTCATTCAGAAGCGATTCCGTCTTAAAATCAGCCGACTTAATATATTCATCTTTATTTTCATAATAGATGCCATAATGTTTAAAACTGTTCACCTGATAATCAGTCAGGATTATTTCATCATTCTTCTTTGGAAGATTACCGCAGACCAAAGAGTATCCATTCAGAAGGTCATTTTCATTTAGATAGGATACTTTATCAGCAGATTCCACATAGAATGCTTTTTCATATCCGTTAGGAATTGAATAATCTAGAGATACACCTTGATGTTTATATGGAAGAAGACTGTCAAAAGAGGTAGACAATGGCAGATATCCTTGAAAACCAAAACCTGTCTGATCATTGATTCTTTCTATGCCTTTGTCATTCAATCCCGTGACAGTATGATTACTTTTTCTGTCTTTTTGAGTAAGAGACACGAATGGTTCATCGCTATAAATCAGTGATTCTTTCAAAACATCTTCTCTTGAATAATCCGCAAAAGAAAAAGACAGACCAAACAGACACATGGCTATACTGCAGACGATTATGGTCAGCACCATTCTCCA
>DHDT01000065.1:0-171 GCA_002399505.1 Caryophanales bacterium UBA4869
TGTTAAGAGCTTCCTGAATGTCACTACTGATAAAGTCTATTTGAATGATGAAGTGCCTAATCATCCTTTTAAAGAAGATGAACCCTTAGATGGATTTGATCCGTATTCTAATTCCAAATCATGTTCTGAATTAGTTACTCATTCCTATAAGAAATCATTCTTTGCTGATCA
>DHDT01000065.1:186-13682 GCA_002399505.1 Caryophanales bacterium UBA4869
CTCTTTTGAAGTACCTAATCATCCTTTCAGAGAGGATGAACCGTTGGATGGATTTGATCCGTACTCCAATTCCAAGTCCTGCTCGGAATTAGTCACACATTCATACAAGAAATCATTCTTTGCCGATTATCGATGTGCTATCTCAACTGCCAGGGCCGGCAATGTGATTGGGGGAGGAGACTTTGCTCCTGACAGAATCATTCCTGACTGTTTGAGAGCCGTTGAGCAGCATAAGGATATCATTATCCGCAATCCCTCGTCGACAAGGCCTTATCAGCATGTCTTAGAGCCTCTTTATGTTTATCTAGAAATTGTAGAGAAACAGTATTCCGACATTAAGTATCAGGGATACTATAATGTCGGTCCTGATGACTGTGACTGCATCAATACTGGAGACTTGGTAGCTAAGTTCTGCAAAGCCTGGGGCAACGGTCTTAAGTGGGTTGATAAGTCTGATGGTGGCCCACATGAAGCTGCTTTCCTTAAGTTGGACAACTCTAAGATCAAGAAGACATTCGGATGGAAGCCTAGATGGCATATTGATGAATGTATCGATATGATTGCTGAATGGACTAGAATATATCTTAATAGCAAGAAAGATATACCAGAAGAGATGGATAAAGAAATAGCGGAATTTTTCGATACAAAACAGTAACAATAAAGGAAAAACATAATGACCACAAAAGAACAAATCAATGAGTTAGTTAAGAAGTACTATGAAGAAGAAAAAACTAAAAAGAAGCCTTATAAGAAAGGCGATTATATTCATTATGCTGGCCGTGTTTATGATGAAGATGAATTAGTCAGATTAGTTGATTCTTCGCTAGAGTTCTGGCTTACTGCCGGTCATAATTGCCTTGAATTCGAAACTAAGTTTGCTAAGTTTATGGGTGTTAAAAAATCATTGCTTACTACTTCTGGATCTAGTGCAAACCTTTTAGCTTTTATGACTCTTACTTCCCAATTATTAGGAGATAGACAAATAAAAAGGGGTGATGAAGTAATCACTGTGGCTTGTGGTTTTCCAACCACTGTTACTCCTATTCTTAACTATGGAGCTATACCGGTATTTGTAGATGTAACCTTACCTCAGTACAATATCGATGTCAGTATGTTAGAGAAGGCTTTATCTAAGAAGACAAAGGCTGTAATGATTGCTC
The DNA here is from genome assembly GCA_002399505.1 of Caryophanales bacterium UBA4869. Taxonomy (GTDB): domain Bacteria; phylum Bacillota_I; class Bacilli_A; order RFN20; family CAG-288; genus Enterosoma. The sequence continues at coordinate 1,347 of DHDT01000065.1, forward strand.
ATACCTTAGGTAATCCTTTTGACTTGAAAGCTGTCAAAGGATTCTGTGACCAGCATAATCTTTGGCTGATTGAAGACAACTGTGATGCCTTAGGATCAAAATATACATTGGATGGAAAGACACAGTATACTGGGTCTTTTGGTGATATAGGAACTTCTTCTTTCTATCCTGCACATCATATGACAATGGGTGAGGGGGGCGCTGTTTATATGAACAATCCTTTGCTTTATAATATTTGCAAAGCTTTCAGAGATTGGGGAAGAGACTGTGTCTGTCCTCCTGGGATTGATAATTCCTGCGGGCATCGTTTTACTGGTCAGTATGGTACTCTTCCTGTTGGCTATGACCACAAGTATGTTTATTCTGAATTTGGATATAATCTAAAGGTTACTGATATGCAGGCCGCTATTGGTTTAGCTCAGCTGGAAAAGCTTCCCGGTTTCATCGAGGCTAGAAAGCATAACTGGAATAGACTCCACAAGAACCTTGAAGATGTTCAGGACAGGATAACTTTGCCGGAAGCTTGTCCAAATTCCGATCCTTCCTGGTTTGGATTTGTTATTTCCTGTAAGGATGGAGTCAATCGTGATGATATGACTAAGTATCTTGAATCTCATGGCGTACAGACCAGAAATCTATTTGCAGGTAATCTCTTAAGACATCCATGTTTTAACCAAATACGTGACAGTGAGACGGCTTTTAGAGTTGTTAGTGATTTGCATGTTACTGATCAGGTGATGAATACTACTTTCTGGATAGGTGTATATCCTGGAATGACTGATGAGATGCTTGATTATATGACAGATACCATAAAGGATTTTTTAAAACAAATATGAATGTGTTAGTTCTAGGCGGCGACGGATATCTAGGTACAAAAGTTTCTGATTTTTTTGCTGATATTGTACTTGAAAATTTCTATGGTCCTGATGAACATAGGGATAGTTTTTTGCATAACTGTGTGTGTCTTTTAAAAGATGATAAGCCACTTGAACTCACTGTTGGGACTCAGCATAGAGATTTTATTTATGTTGCAGATGTTATTGGGGCCCTTTTTCTTGGCTTTTCTTCCCAACAGGTGTCTAGGTTATGAAACCCATTGTTTTAATAACTGGAGCTACTGGTTTCATAGGCCGAAATCTTATTGAAAGCTTTTTGAAGGATGAAAGGTACTCTTTAGTAGCGTTGGCTTCTCAAACTGATTTTAAAGGTCAGGTATTGTTAAACAAATACAAAATACCTTGGATTACAAGCGATAATTTTGATTCCTTTACAGGCAACATAGATTATTGTATACATCTTGCTTCTTATGGAGTTGCTTATGGTGATCGTGATTTAGATACAATGATAGATGTTAATATCGGTTTATCTGAAAAAGTGATGAGATTTGTAAGTCACCATTCCTGTAAACTGTTTATTAATACTGGGTCATGCTTTGAATACGGAACTGGAATTACAAATCGATTGATAACCGAAGAAGATATGTTAAATCCGGATGATATTTATGCAGCAACCAAAGTTGCATGTGAAGATATACTTAAAGTCTATAGTAATCTTTTAGGAATTAAAATGATTACTATCAGACCATTCTCTATTTACGGCAAATATGAAAACCCACAGAGGATTATGCCTTTAGTCTTTCATAGCGGATTAACAGATACGCCATTGTTCTTAACTAAAGGAGAACAGATAAGAGATTATCTTAATGTTCAGGATGTAGCAGAATCAATTCATTCATTAGTAGTCGATGAAAAAGGACTCCAGAATCATGAAATCATCAACATCTGTTCGGGACAACCTATATCATTGAAAGATTTTATAACAGAGATAATCAAAGCCTGCAGCTTTGATTATTCGCTGTTTCATTTTGGTGCAAAAGAATATAGAAAAAATGAATCAATGTTTTTTGCCGGAAACAATGCCAGATTGCTTTCTCATATAGGGAAAAGAGAATTTAGTATCAAATCGGACACAATTGCTCAGATCTTTGATGAGTATCGTAAAGGATGGTAGATTAAAGCACATAACAGATTAAGGAAAATAGAATAATTAATTTGAGTTAGAAGAAAACTAATACCATTTTTAATTATGCTAATATGAAAATTGACAGAAAAGCTAAATATGAGCTGCTTAAATGGTGTATCCAATAAAATAATGGTATTTATGGTATAATTATTAAAGCTGGTAAGTGGTTATCACAAAAGGAAAATTTTAAATGATTAATGATGAAAAAGCTTTTTCTGAAGGCGCTAAATATTTCAATAAAGTCTTTGCTTCTCTTTCAAACAAAAGGCAGTATAAAGAGGAATATTATTTGAATACAGGATTAAGCATGCTTAGAAAAAGAAGAAAGATTCTTATTTTCACTTCCTGTATTAGAAAAACAGATTACTTATTTAAGGTAATAACAGAAGATGTGTATGATGTGGTCATCTATTATTTCAGAACTATGGTCAAAATCAAAGATTTAGAAAGCCATTATTTGAATGCTAATGTACAATTTATTAAAATCCGAAAAAATCCCCATGATGAATTCAGCAATCAACGTTATAATCATAATACAATTGTCTTTGCTGGCGATGATACCATAATTTTCGATAAAAAAGAATTAGGATATGAGGGAAGTGATTATGAAAATAACAGAAAAGTATATAGGGATAAATCAAAAAAAGATTATGATTTGAACTTAGAAAGGGCAAACAAATTGATCTAGTTTTTTACAAAACAAGAATCTAATATATCTTTCATTCTGAAATCTCTTGAAGTAATTATTGAAACCAAAGTTTTTTAGAGATTCTATTCGTTGTGTTGTTTCTTGCCCCTTTGTCTCCTATAGGAGTTTGGTTAGAAAGTAGAACATGAAATTTGTAGTGAACCTCTAATCTTGGATTTCAAAAAAACATACGGTGTTAGTATACCAATTGGATAATATCTTATAAGGTGCTATCCGATTTGTTTTTTTGTTGGATTATCTCCGTGTTTCACAAGACCATATAGTCATCGAACGACGTTCTAAGTTTATTACATGACCAGAATTAGTATTTACCTACGTAGAATAGTTCGATCATAAGTCTGCCAAAGAGATTATCAATGACGGAGTTGACGTGATAGTTTTCCCTTCCTCGACATATACTGGCTTATATTGTGTTTTTTAGTATCATTTGGTATTGGCTGAAAAAAGCACACCATCTTTGCAGAACTCTTTTTTGGCTGCGGGTGAAGCTGATCCCGGCTGCGATTTAGCAGCATATATCATGGACGCCATGTATGATTATGATGACACAGAAAAATTCATAAAGTGTTATTGCGGTTCTGACTACAATGATTCTCTTTGCTTTCACTATATGGCTTATGTTGCCTTGGTTTCATTCTACTGGTTTGTTTGGGCTATGTATAGAGAATCATGTGGTGCAGTTATGCATGAGTCGCTCCACAATTGGTATGTGATGGCAAAACGTTTTTCAAATATTCTTTTCGATAAAATCAACAACAAAAACTAGACGTTCACTAATGTGAAATTGTTTTGAAAGGTCTATAAATGATAAAAGAGGCTGCTACGAATATCTATTTCGTAACAGCCTCTCTAAAGAGGAAATTATTTTCTGATTTAAATCATCTGATCATATCTGCTGTCAGTGTTCTGTAAGAGGTTCTGGTTTTTTCTTATAGGCGCTTCTGATTGCAAAGAATCCCCAAACGCCCAATCCAGCCAGAATCACTCCATCGATGACATAAAGAGTAATCTGCCAGACAGGGAGCTGGTATCCGATAATATCGTTTTGTATCGCATTAGAGTTAGCAACTGAATACAGGATGTTTTTGCAGGCTTTTCTTAAGACGTAAACATCATTGGCATTATCAGCTTTTGCCCAGGAGATTGGCGTTGTCGCTAGATTGAGATCACCTCCCGCATATGCCATCTGTCTTGAATCCATATGTGCACAAGTATTGAAATCACATATGACATATCCTCTGAATCCCCATTCTTCACGGAGAATAGTAGTTAACAGACGATAGTCACCGCCGGCCCAGGTATATCCGATTCTGTTGAATGAGAACATGATAGATGTAGTCTTGCCTTTTTTTACAGCTTTTTCAAATGGCTTTAAGAATATTTCTCTCATTGCCTGTTCATTGACGAAAGAAGCGTCACCGTTTAATGATCTGTGAGTTTCCTGTTCATTCAATGCAAAGTGTTTGACTGTAGGAAGAATGCCTTTGCTTTTACAGCCTTCGATTTCAGCAGCAGCCATCTCTCCTGCAAAATATCCGTCTTCGGAGAAGTATTCGAAATTTCGGCCGCCAAAAGGAGAACGATGAATATTGACACCAGGCGCATACCATCCTGTATATGGTAATCCATCTCCTTTTTCATTTCCGATAAGGCCTTCGTTTCCTAATGCCTTTCCTACTTTTTGGGCGACATCACGGCTCCAAGTGGCACCGATGACGCATTCTGAGGTATAGACATTGGTATCATAGAAAGTTGCATGAGTAGTATCCATGAAACAATTATAGCCGGCAGGTCCATCGGCATCACTGGTCTTTGGTTTGCCTATGCTTTCGATTCCGACTGTTTGGAAAGCGCCGTTATTGTATAGTTTGACCATATCATCGAATGATACTTCATCCATTAACTGGTCCCAAAGAGGATCGTCATATTCTTTTCCTGTCAGCTGTTTGAGAAGAATTTGTTTTTCTCCATTGTTGACGCCTTGAGTTGGCATAACAATGGTTGTATCTTCAACAAGAGGACTGTTAGAAGCAGCAGATCTGAATTTCTTGATCTTATCACTGGTAGAAGAACCTAAATCTCTTTCTTCATCAATAGGAGTAGTCGGGAAAGTCCCAGTCCAATCTGATCTTGAAAGAACAGTGCTTAACTGATCATCGGAATTATCAAATTTGCTTTCGTTGTCAGTATAGAGATTTTCAACTTTGTTTCCGGTTGTCGGATCTTTATCGAATTGATAGTTCTTGTCAAGACTCATCTTGATGGTGCTTTCGACATCATGAGCATTATGGCAGACACGAAGCTCATAATTCCCTTCATCTAGTTCATAACCTTTAAACCCGTTATTGTTTTTATCTTTGTAGTCATAAGATGCAAAGTCATAAGGGTCAACAACTATTTCGACTTCTTCAGTTTGGTTAGGCTGTAAAAGACCGGTTTTAGCAAAGCCTACCAATACTTCATCAGATTTTTCAATGCCATCGGTGATATAAGGAGCGTGAGCGTAAATTTGAACGACGTCCTTGCCTGCTACATCAGAGGTATTTTTCACTTCGACTTTAACTGTTATTTTGTCAGTGGCTGTGAAGGAAGAAGGCGGAGTGTCTTTGACAGTCCAAGAAAAAGTAGAATAGCTCAATCCATAGCCAAAGGGATATACGACATTATCGGAATACCATTCGGAACCATCAGTTTTTCCTCTGGTTTCATAATAACGGTAACCAACATAAATGCCTTCTTCATAATCGACGAAATAATAGTTCTGGTATACCTTATTGCCATCTTTCGTATAGAAATAACGATCACCGTTTTCAACAAGATTGTCGCTGAAGTTAGGGAAAGTCGGATCATTCTTGAAATTGCGGGCGAAAGTATCGACAGTATGTCCGCTAGGGTTTACTGTTCCTGCTAAGATTTCTCCGATTGCCATTGCACCAGTGGAACCAGGACCGCCGACCCATAAGGCGGCATCTATCTTATCTTGGTAGGCATAATGAGTGGGATCATCTAAGAATCCGCATTCAATCGGCTCAGAAGAATTGATGACAACGACAACATGCTTAAATCCGCTTGAACAGACTGAGGCAAGCAAATCAGTCTCATTTTGATCTAATTGAAGATAGTGATCATCTGCTGCATGAGCTCCGGAAATACCTGACATAGTTCTTGGCAAATCAAAGCCTTCTCCGCCTACTCTCGATAGAACCACGATAGCAGCATCATTATAATTGGAATAGGATGATTTGACGTTATCGGTATATGATGCGATGGGGGTTTCTCCGATTGCCATAGTGACGACTTTTCCTGAATCCAAATCATTGGGATTAGATGGTCTTCCGCTTTCAGAAGCGGAAGAATCATAGAAATCCTTAAGGGTAGGATTATAGGTGAAGCCAGCTGATGTGAGACTATCGAAAATAGTCTTTGCGTTACTGGTGTCTCCTCCACCTGAACCTGATCCTCCGTAGACGAGATTCACGGAATTCTTTCCGAAGACTGAAACTTTGCTGTTGGCTGCCAACGGAAGAGCTTTGTTATTGTTTTTGAGAAGAATATCGCCTTCTTCAGCTGTTAACAGAGTTATATCTTCGGCATTTTTGACTGCATCAGCTTTGGTCTTGATATTATCGTCAGTGGCGTAAACTACCTCACTTCCGTTTTTGGTGATGGCACGGGGAAAACCTAAAAGAGTGCAGATAAGAGAATTATAATATCCGGAGGCTAAGACAGTTACAGCAATACCTAAGCCTAAGACTAGTGGGGTAGTTATCAGCCATGCCAAACTTCTTTTCTTCTTAACTAATGGCTTTAAATTCATAGTCAACAGCCTCCTTTATCTTCCGACTGTCAGCTCGTGGTCTTCTTCGTAGGTGATAGTCACAGAATCATCAGCTGAAATCTTTAGACAATCAACGAGAGGTGCTGCACCTGTAGCCGTTGCACCCATAGGGATCTCATTATTGGTAACTAGCTTAATGACATTGTTACCTTTGAGCAGACTGATTTTTGAGAGAGAAAAATCTTGGAATTTATGTTTCTGCTGAGCACCCATTCCCGGAATATCAGTAAAGGCGATATCGCTGTATTGAACTGCGACATCGTTGACTAATACCTGGTAATTATCGGAAGTCAAAGTGAAGTCCTTCATTTCAGCTGACCATCTGGCAATGAGAACAGCATCAGAAACCGCAATATTAGAAGTAAAATCAAATTCAAAGGTTATTCCTTTAGAATACAGGTAGGAAACATAATATCCGTTTGATGCACCCATCGGATAGTCTTTGTCATCACTGACAACCATGGACTTATCTGAGGCAGCCCCGGAAAAGCCCGGGCCCTGCATATTCCAGAGATTTGGATTATATTCCGCTTCCATGACAGTTGCCTTAAGCCATTTGGCATATAAAGAGAGATTAGCTTTGACCTTCATTCCCCAAACAGCTCTTGTTGTGCAGGCCGAATCGGAATACCAGTCATCTAGAACATATCCCGTTCTGTCATCAATGGTAGGAGAAACCAGTTTTGTGTTTTCTTCTACTTTATAAGTTTTAACTAAATTATCATAATTGAAATTCAGTGTTATGGTGTAATAAGTGACACTGTCATCAAGCCAGGCAGCATATAAAGTGATATCAGAAGTGATAGCCGTCTCAAAATCAAATGAATCAGTTGTCTCGGCGTTAGTGAACCAGCCATCAAAAGTGTATCCGGTTCTTGTCGGGTCTGTCGGCTTGACGGCCTTTGATCCCTTAGCAACGTCAGAGACTGTCGAAGCAGGTGCGCCTGAATAATTGAGATTGAAAGTGACCTTCCAGATATCAGCGACTGAAGATGTGCCTGATTCTGAAATCGTATTTGATGATCCGGTCTGATTATTACAGCTTTGCATACTTAATGCCGTAGCGCAAAGAATTGATAAACTTAGTAATCTTTTTAGATTTTTCATGATTTTTCCTCTTTATATAAACGAAACAAAGAGAAGCTCTCTTTGATGAAAGCTCCTCTTTGTTTCACAGCTAGAATTTCTTATTTGTCTTCTCTCTTCTTCTTTAAGACAAGTCCTAATCCAAGAAGAGCAAGGCCTCCGATAATTGAACCGGTAACGGCAATAGAGCCTCCGCATCCGCCTTTGCTTTCATCGGCTGAAGTGGAATTGGAAGTGGTAACTGAAGAAGAAGTATTTCCGCCGCTGGTTGTCGGAGCAGTGGGGATTTCATACCAACCGGCATATAAGGTAGTGTTCTTTGTGATTCCGGCATTTAAGTCAGCAGCCTTGGTACAGGCGGCATCAGAATACCAGCCAGTGAAGATATAACCAGTTCTTGTGGGAGAAGTAATAGGAGTGACAGAAGAACCGTCTTCGACATTCTGAGTGATATCATCAGCTCCGTCATAGTTCATATCAAAGGTGACAGTGTATTCATCGGCAGGAACAACAATAGTGTATTCCTGAGTGAAAGTATCTGATTGTTTCTGAGGGAAGCCCATCCAGTTTGTACCCATGTAGAAGCCAGTGGCTTTGACGGTGAAAGTGTAGGTTCCGGCAACAAGAGGAGTACCTGAGATAGTTCCGTCTTTGGCAACTGTTATTCCGCCAGGCAGCTTCTTATCATCAGCGACAGAAATTTCAATGCCTTCCGTATATTTTGTGGTATCTAAGCAGTCAGCAGTGAATTTTCCGGAGAAAGCGACTCCAGAAGCGGCATTCTTCATATCAGAGCCAGTGTAGCCTATGGCATCAGTGACTTTGATAGTGACTGTGGCTTCTTTCTTTACCCAGCCATCAGCAATCATATTGACCTTGATCACATAGTTGCCGTTTGCCGCAGTAGTTGTTCCGGAGATAGTTCCATTGGCGGCAAGAGTCAGACCAGCAGGCAGAGTTCCGGAAGAAAGCTCATATCTGGTTCTGGAAGCACCTAACTCAGACAAGCTTACAGCGATAGACTTGTTAGTCTTGGCACCGTGATAGGCAGTGACAGTGGCATCAGCAAATTTGGTTGTGTCAATGCCATTCTTTAAGTATGTGACGTTAGACCAGACAGAGAGACACCACATTGCAGATTCACGGATTGCCAGGTACTGAGACCAAGATTCATGAGTTCCAGTTGAATTGGTATAGGTGAGTACTTTGTCGTTATCATTCCAGGCAACAGTTTCAGGATCTGCCTGTTTAAAATCAGTCCAGGCAGTAGTATATGATTCAGGAGTGGTAGTTCCTAAAACCAAATTCAATCCATTCGAGGGCAAAGAAACATTATTGTGATAAGAAGAAGTGTTGGATCCGACAAAAGCATCAGTTTCTGCTATGCCTTTAAACTGCCACTCATCTCTGAGTACATTGACGAGTAAGGGTTTGTTGATTGCTGATTCATAAAGACCGATTCTCGGGAAGGAAGCCATAACGCCTAAGGCACCGCCTTCTTCAATACACATCTGGAAAGGCTTGAGATAGATTTCACGCATCGCCTGTTCAGTGGCATATGTGATGACACCGAAACGATGTGATTCACTGTCATTCATGGCAAAGTGTTTGACATAGGTGTTGATGCCCTTAGTGGCAACAGCCTTAGTTTCAACAACGGCAAACATACCGGAGATAAATGGATCTTCAGAATAGTACTGGTAGTTTCTGGCTCCGTAAGGGTTTCTATGCATATTCATACCAGGACCATACCAGGCATTCTGTCCCTTGAGCAGACACTCATTTCCTATCATGCGGCCTTTTTTGGCAGCTAATTCAAGATTCCAAGTGGTTGCCAATCCAACACCGCCAGGATAGATGGTATCAGGTGTGATTCCCTCAGGAGAATCTAACTCGATGCCATGGTCTTTTCCAATACGGGATAATTCAGCTGTTGACCAGCCTCCCTGTCCGATAATGGTAAGCAGCTCATTGAAAGTCAGCTGATCGAGGAATTCATTCCACTTTTTCTTTCCTTCCGTAGTGGTAGGATCGATGTTCTTCATATCTTTGAGCTGTATCTTAGCAGCAGCAGTAGTTCCGGCATCGGCCTGGGTGGGGAGATCATCATTAGCCGGCTTATCTTTATGCTGTCCATAAAGTTTTGCTTCATCGGTATCAAGATCAGCTAATGAGAAATGATGATTGATGATGGACTGTAAGTCAGAACCGGATTTAAGTTTGGTTTCTTCAGCAGTAGGACTAACGGCCTTAAAGGAATCAAGATTGCTTCTGGACATTTCGGTAAAACCAAGACCATCTTTATCTCTTGGGAGGGCAGAATATTTATTGTCAGTTGTAGTCGGAGTTCCGTTAGCGCTTGTCTTATCAACGAGTTTCTTACTGAATTCATTGTATACAGGCTGACCGGTAACACGATCGTTACGATAGGTTTTTCCGGCCGAAATAACATCGGTCTTGGAATTGATTATCGTGTGGGAATCAGAACGTAATGAATAGGTGTAAGTGCCAGGATCTAATTCATAGCCATAGAAACCGTTTCCGTTGCTGTCGTCGAAGTCATAGGAAGCCATGTCTTGAACATTAAAGCTCAGAGTAACTTCTTCAGATTCACCAGGCTCAAGCATATTGGTTTTGGCAAAAGTGCTGAGATTTACTGCTGACTTTTCGATTCCGCCGGCAGTATACGGGGCAGAATAGTAAACCTGAACTACTTCTTTGCCGGCAACTTTACCGCTGTTTGTAACAGTGAGTGAAACAGAGATTTGATTATCGGTAGCAGCATTTCCGCTCCAATTGATATCACTGTAATCGAAGGTGGTATATGTCAATCCGTGACCAAAGGGATAGAGGACATTGTTTTTATACCAAGTATCGCCATTATCACCCTGTAAATCAAACATAGTCTCATAATAGCGGTAGCCGACATAGATTCCCTCTTCATAAGAATCAAAGACGATTTGATTATCAAGGAAAATACCAGGAGTGCAATCAGAGGAAATAGGGTTGCCGTCACTATCTTTTACATGCCAGTCGGCAGCAGAGTCTTTTCTATTTAGAGTCAGAGTATCGCCAAAGTTCTGAGACGAAGGCATATCGGCAATAACTGTCGGGAAAGTATCTGTCAGATGGCCTGAAGGATTAACTTCACCATTGAGGATCTTTCCTAAAGCCATAAAGCCTGATGTTCCAGGAACACCAGCCAAAATAATGCCGTTGATAGCTTCATCTTTGTCTAATTCAGATACTTCAATCTGAGAAGGGCAGTTAAGAACAACAACGATTTTGTCAAAGTTGTTCTTAGCCAAGGCAATCATGTCTTTTTCATTCTTTGATAACTGCAGATATCCTTTTTCAGAATCGGTTACAGAATCACTCGCATGATCCCAGACACCTACTCTTTCAGGATCGAGAGAAGATTCACCGCCAAGTCTTGTGAGAACAACAACAGCGGCATCTCCGTAGTTTCCAAATGAATCAATAACATCGGGAGCCTTGTCATAATCATCAATATCAGTTTCGCCAACGGTATAGTGACCGCTTCCTAAGAAGGAAATGGCAGTTCTATCCGCTCCGGAACGAGAATCATCTTCATAAAACTGTTTGATGATCGGATTAGTATGGTAACCGGCTGCTTCTAAAGAATCATAAATTCCTCTGGTATTTGAAGTGACAGAGGAAGCGCCATTATATGGATTGACAGAGTTCTTTCCTAAAATGGTTACATTCTTGACACCTTTAAAAGGCAATGTTCCATCATTTTTCAAAAGAACCATGCCTTCAGCGGCAATTTCCTGATCCAATTCATTCGAGGCAGCAACTAAGTCTTCTTTGCTTTCATAATCACAATAATAAGTTCCGTCATAATCCGTATAATATGAGTTCAGAGAGCGAATGGAAGCTGTAGTGGAACCACTGGCATTACCAAAGATTGCCAATGAACATATGAAAGACAAACTGAGAATAGAAACACATTTGCTTTTAATCATATCATCCTCCTTTGTTATTTTTTTCAGCTAGACACGGCTTAAGATTTCGATTTTCCTCCTGTTTTTTTGCCTTTTTTGATAGCTTTCAAACGCCAAAAGATTTTTGGCCATGCTGTTCTTGGCACAATACCAATAGGTTAGAAAGGGCTTACATTGTTTTCAATCGAAGTTCCTAAACTGACAAAAAAACTTCTCAAACTTTGAAATACGTTTGCTAAAACAATAAAAAACAAATAAAAAAAGCCCACTTTCTGTGGACTTTGAGATGGCTATGAACAGAAACTGAAATGCGCTTATTTTCCCGGGAAGAAAGCAAATAGTGAAAAGCATTGGTTTTCGTCACTTATTTTTAAAATACCGCCATATGATTCAACAATTGTCTGAATTGATTTGCTTCCGTATCCGTGAAAACCTGATTCATTGTCTTTGGTTGTGACTGGCAGTCCGTTTTGAAAAACTAGTTTTCCTTTGAATGGGTTCTCCTCCATGATGAAAACACCGCCGTTTCTCTTTATTACTTTCAGAGAAATGACACGATCGTCTTTATTTTCAAATTTCATAACTGATTCAATTGCGTTGTCAATGATATTGCCAAAGAGGGAATATAAGTCTGTCTCTGAGATAAAATTCAACAATGATCCATCTGCAATAAAGTGAAGGGCTATATTGTTTTTGAGAAGGATAAACCAAAG
>DHDT01000069.1:0-2394 GCA_002399505.1 Caryophanales bacterium UBA4869
TACTACAAATGCAACGGAGCCAAACACCACCGCTGCGATGCCAAATCAATAAGGAAGGACGATCTGGAGAACGGAGTTTGCGCCATGGTTTTGGGATTGATGAGGGACGACCTTGTGGCTGATGAGATGGCCAACTACATATACGATCAGCAAAAGAACGACTGCCCCGAAGTCGTAGCGATGAAGAGCAGGAGGGTCGAAGTTGAAACCCAAACCGATAACTTCGTCAAAGCCATAGGAATGGGCATCGTGACCAAAACCACCAAGAGCACGCTCCTAGCTTTGGAAGCCGAAAAAAAGCAGTTGGATGACGAACTCGCAAGACAGTCGATAAAGCTAAAATCATTCTCAAAAGAGGAGATTAAGGCCTCGATAGCGGAGTTTGCTAAGTACGATTATTCCACCCCAAAGCAGAAGAGGGCTTTGCTAAATACCTTTGTTTCAAAACTGGAGATTTCCGATGGATGCGAGATAAAAGGCCAATTTAACCTCTTTGGGTATCTCCCTTCGGTTCAGTTCAATCTAGACGATATGACAATTGTTCGAATAAACTCGCCATTGCTCCGCCAATCGCGTCTAATACGAACACTGTATGTTTATCATAACGGGTTCGGTGTAACATTCAGGATGGATAGCTCTAATAAAGCTATCAAAATTCCTAATGATAAATAGCCGCTCAGAAATGGGCGGCTATTTCTTATTTTTTCTTTTCCTCTTTGAACCATCGATACCTAGGGTCTTTGAGACGTTCTTGAGGGAAATGCTTGTTGCTGTCGACTAGGTTTAACTTATTCGCCCCGCTATTTTCATTTGGACATTCCTCAAACCCATCGTTTTCCCATCCACAAACCGGGCATATGTCATAAGATGAGGAATTAGGGAAAGTATATTCGCCACAGACCGGACATAGAATGTATTCATCGTGTTCTATTTGTTTTTTCCGTATTTCTTCTCCTTTTCGATTATAGAAATTAAATCCTTTTTCGGGTTTGTAGTATGATACAACCATACCTTTTTTTGTAATTATGACTAGTTCATTAGTCTATTTTAAGATTTTAAACCATACGTAATCTCATAGTTCTTTCTTCTTTTGATTTTGATATGGTGTTAAAGTATTTAAGTTATGATAAAAGATCTAATCTATATTAGAACAAAGGGAAATATCTGATTAATGTCAAATTTAATTAACTATGTCCGTGATAATCAGAATAATATCGCTGACAGTCAATTTAATGAGGTTGATGCCTTAGTCTTGTCGTGGCTTTCCTATTATAACTACGTCGATTATCTGAATAACAAAGGCCTGTTGATCAAAGAGATTGCAGGTGAGAGAAAATTATCCGACAGGGAAATGTATAAAGACGCCTTTCTTCCTAAGAAAAGCAGCCGGCTATTTAAAGAAATCCAAAAGAGCAGCAGATTCTCCTCTTTGGAATTGTCTTCTTTCTGCAATGTATTTGATATTGATAAAATCGAGCAGTTTTCCGCCATCACCATAAAAATAAAAGAAGATCTTTTCTATATATCATTCCGAGGAACTGACCCTTCTTTTTTAGGCTGGGAGGAAGACTTCCGCTTAGCTTATCTTGAATCTACTAATTCTCAGAAGGAAGGCGTATCTTATCTTCAAAGAGAAATGGATAAATACCCAAAAGCAGAATTTATCTTAGGCGGACATTCAAAAGGCGGGAATACGGCAATTTATGCCGGCAGCAATATGTCGAGGGAAGACCAAAAACGAATCAGACAGATCTATTGTTTTGACGGACCGGGCTTTCCCATCTCCTTCTTTGAGTCAGAAGGCTTTTTGAATATCAAAGACAAAATAGAAAAAATAATACCTCCTTCATCTTTTGTGGGTATATTATTCAACAACTTCTATCCCTATAGGATTGTAAAAAGCAATACTTTCCTTTTTCTTCAGCATAACCCTTTCTGTTTTGCTATCAAAAATGATGGCTTTGTCAACAGAAAGAAACGCACTCTGTTTTCCAGACGTTCTCAATTCGTGATGAATGGCTTTGTATCATCGATGACAAAAGAAGAAAGAAAAAAGTACATCGACATTATCTTTGCGGCTTTGAACAAACTCAAAATCAATGACTTCAATTCCTTATTCTATTCTTTGCCTGTTCAGATATTTCATCTCTTCAGGATCTATTTGAAAGTTGAGAAAAACGACCGGAAGTTCTTTGACCGAAAGACAAGAGTCTTAATCAGTTTGTTCTTTAAAAGGCAGGTAAAACAGAAAAAGGAAGCGTAATAACCGCTTCCTTTTCTTTAATCAAAAGTGTTTTAGATTAACTTGCTGTCTTTCAAAAGTTTCTCAACCTCAGTTCCTTTGACTTTCTTTAGGACTGTCTTCAGAAGGAATTTTTCCTTGAATGATAATTT
>DHDT01000069.1:2549-2865 GCA_002399505.1 Caryophanales bacterium UBA4869
CATCATAGACGCTTCCATAGACTTCCGGAACTCCGCGGTCGACATTCATCAGAGTATAGACTGATTCCATACCGGTTCTGATCGAGTATTCAGTGGTGAAGATGGTGTCGCGAGGAGTCTCGGCAAACTGTCCGATGAAGGCAAAATTCTTGGCGTTCTTAGGTACTACCAAAGGACGATCGCTGTTTTTGCGGGGCTGGAAGAAAGCGTTGATATACGGCATATAGCAGGTTGTAGTATTACAGTGTGTGGTCGCATAGGTCTTGATGTTTTCTTCATTCATACCAATATGATAGAGCCATTCTTCGCAGATTTC
>DHDT01000027.1:0-1653 GCA_002399505.1 Caryophanales bacterium UBA4869
GTCGGAACTCATTGTTTAAAAATTACACAGAAAGGAATCCCTGATGAATATTCCAAACAGAATAACCACAGCCCGTTTTTTCTTAGCCGTTTTAGTAATCGTCATTTATTCGATCAGCTTTATACCCGGCTCTTCTTCTTTTGCTCCCGAGCTTGGAACTTCAGGATTCACCTGGATTGACTTAGTCTGTGCCTTCATCTTCATAATAGCCTCCATCACCGACTCAGTTGACGGCCATCTGGCCAGATCCAGAAACCTGGTCACTGATTTAGGAAAATTCCTTGATCCTCTGGCTGACAAGTTCTTAGTCGACAGTTCTCTGATTCTCCTTTCAACCAAAATGATAAACGGACATTTTGCCATTTTCCATTTCATCACTGCTCTTTTTATCGGACGTGACTTGGCGATGGACGGCTTAAGAATGATCGCCAATGCCAAGGGAAGAGTCCTAGCTGCCAACATCTACGGAAAGATCAAGACTGTCATGCAGATGATTGTCATACCGATAGTATTCTTAAACGGATTCCCCTTTAACTACCTCGATTTCAACGGACAGGGAAACTTCGCCTACACTTACATCATCACCAATGTCTTAGTAGGTATCGCCTTAATAATGTCTTTAGTCAGCTGTGTTATCTACTTCAAACAGAACAAAGACATCTTCAAGGAGTCTAAATAACAGTTATGGAAAGAAAGAAGCTATTAGAAGATCTTCTGAAGAAGGACTATACCCTCTCCTCGATGGAGAGTCTGACAGGCGGACTCTTTGCCAGCACTTTCACTTCTATCCCCGGTGCCAGCAAAGTATTCAAAGGCTCAGCTGTCACCTATACCGATGAAATCAAGGAAAAATACGGTGTAAGAAAATCGACAATCGAGACTCAGGGCGCTGTCTCTTTAGCCTGTGCCAAGGAAATGGCTCTTCGGTCTTCTTCTTTCTTCGATACGGATGTCAGTGTCTCCTTCACCGGAAATGCCGGCCCCACTGAGAGTGAGAACAAGCCAGTCGGCTTAGTCTTCATCGCCATCCGCATTCAAGATATTCTCTATTCCTATGAGCTTCATCTTGAAGGCACAAGAGACGAAATAAGAAGACAGTGTGTCGACTTCGCCTTCAAGACTATAGATTCGAAGATAAACGGCGCTACCTTACTAAAAGAGGAAAATGTCGAACAAAATAATCCCCTGGCTTCAGATGATGAAAAAGCATCGGAAACATCGATAAACACTACAGAAATCAACTCTGAAAACAAGGAAGAGACAACAGCTGACCACCAAAAAGAAGACAATTCCACTGAAGAAAACAATCCTAACGACTGAATAGTAGATGAAAGAGGTCCTAAGAATGGAAAAAAACAAGAAGACGGAAACAGCTGAAAAAAAGGCTGTCGACGAGAAGGATTCGATGGTAGACGCTACCATCAAAGATATTAGAAGCTACTTCAATGACAAAGGCATCATCATGAAACTCGGGGAACAGCCCCCGGTCGATGTCGGTGTCATACCGACAGGTTCCCTGCTTTTGGATTCTGCCTTAGGTGTCGGCGGATACCCCAAAGGCCGTATCGTCGAAATCTACGGACCGGAATCATCTGGTAAGACAACTCTGGCCTTAGAGGCTATCGCCCAGGTTCAGAAACTTGGCGGAAGAGC
>DHDT01000027.1:1750-2082 GCA_002399505.1 Caryophanales bacterium UBA4869
GTTCAGAAACTTGGCGGAAGAGCTGCCTTCATCGATGCCGAACACGCCATCGATCCCGAATATGCCAAAGTGCTCGGTGTCAATATCGATGATCTGATTCTTTCTCAGCCCGATTACGGAGAACAGGCATTGGAAATCGTCGATATGCTGGCCAAATCAAATGCCATCGACATGATTGTCGTCGACAGTGTGGCCGCCTTAGTTCCTAAGGCTGAATTAGAAGGTACTTTCGAAGATAGTTCCGTCGGCCTTCAGGCCCGTCTTATGTCCAAAGCCTTAAGAAAGCTCGCCGGCATCTTAGCAAAATCAAACTGCACCGTCATCTTCATCAA
>DHDT01000027.1:2271-8165 GCA_002399505.1 Caryophanales bacterium UBA4869
CCCATCCGTATTGAAATCAGAAGAGCAGACAGCATAAAGCAGGGCGACAGACTGATTGGAAACGTCGTCAACCTGAAAGTCGTCAAAAACAAGGTTGCCCCTCCTTATAGAAGCTGCAAGGTCGATCTCATCTTCGGTCAGGGTATCAGCTCCGAACACGAACTGACTCAGTTAGCCATCGATTACGGCATCGTCGAAAAATCAGGCAGCTGGTTTAGCTACAAGGGAGAAAGACTGGGTCAGGGCATCACCTCGGTCTATGATTTCCTCAAAGCCAATCCGACTATCAACGATGAAGTAGAAAAAGAAGTCAAAGACAAGCTGCACGGTAAAGATAAGGCATAGACTGAAGGGCTGCCAAGGCAGCCCTTTTCTGTTATATAATACCTATATATAAGAAAGGCTTCTTTATGTATTTAAACCCGGACTGCCGACATCTCAATATCGAAACCGAAAGACTTCTTTTACGTCCTTTTTGTCAGGAAGACCTCAATGACTTCTTTGCCTATGCCAAAGTCCCGGATGTCGGAGAATGGGCAGGCTGGATTCACCATAAAAACATCGAAGAATCAAAGACCATCCTCAATATGTTCATAACTGAAAACCATACTCTGGCAGTCTACAGCAAATTCGATGGCAAGGTTATTGGCTCAATCGGACTGGATGATTCTTTCTGGTCTTCCTCTATCAAAGGATATGAAGACGGGAAGACGATTGAAATCGGCTATGTCCTTTCAAAAAACTATTGGGGAAAGGGACTGATGACTGAGGCAGTAAAAGCCGTCATCGACTATCTTTTCAGCAATACAGACGTCGATTTTCTGACCATCTGTCACTGGGTAAAGAACCTGAGATCTGAAAGGGTCATCGAAAAATGTGGTTTTGTGTTCCTGGAAGAAGGCGAATCTAAGACCAGAATCGACGATAACTTGAGAAAAGACCGCCGCTATATTCTGACTAGAGATCATTATCTGGAGATTAAAAGACATTCTTGATTTTTATTTTTTTGTTTGTCCGAAAACTCTAACTTATTTAAAAGAGTTTATTATATAATATTTATGCGGGAGAGAATCTCTCTCACTTAACATAAAAGATTTACGTTTTTAAGCTTATTTTTTGTAGTATAGTCGTTCTTGTTTTTAATCTTTTTACGAGATTAGGTTCTCGGGTCAGTGAACCGATTTTAATTTAGGACTGCACCCAGAAAGGGTTAGTCACCATGGATATCGTTAATGTAGTTTTAATTGCGATTGGATGTGCCTTAGTTGGTGCCGGAATAACTGCCGCTCTCTTCTTTTATATTCCCAGATCCAAAAAGCAGAAGGCTGAAAACAAAGCTGAGAAGATCATTGAAAATGCCAATGTCAAAGCCGAAAAGATCTTAGCCAATGCCAAGTTTGAAGCTAAGAACGAAACAGACGAAATGAAGAAGGATGCGGAGAAGGACATCACTGAAAGAAAACAGGGTGTTGTTCAAAGCGAAGCCAAGCTTGATCAAAGAGAAAGCGGACTCGACAAGAGAGAAGAGCTTTTGATCAATCGTGAAGAGTCGCTCGATCAGAAGAAGAATGAATTAGAACAGCAGATTCAGGCTTTAGATGTCAAAGACAAAGAACTTCAGGCTAAAATCGACAGCATATTAGTCGAACTGCAGAAGGTTGCCAATATGACAATCGAGCAGGCCAGAAACGAATTGATGATCAGAGTCGAAGAAAAAGAGATGAAGAGAATCGCTCTCTATAAGGAACAGAAGGAAGAAGAAGCTGAAGCTCAGGCTGAAGACAAAGCTAAGACTCTCATGTGCATCGCCATGGAGAAATATGCCCAGGATGTCACCAATGAACGCTGCAACTCCACTGTCGCTCTTCCTACCGATGAGATGAAGGGAAGAATAATCGGACGTGAAGGACGTAACATCAAATCGATGGAACAGCTCTTCGGCGTCTCCCTGATTATCGACGATACTCCTGAAACCATCACCGTTTCCTGCTTTGATCCTATCAGACGTGAAAAGGCCAAGCTGACCTTAGAGTCCTTAATCAAGGACGGACGTATTCAGCCTGGCAGAATCGAAGACTTATACAACAAGATTTCCGCTGACTTCGATGAATCACTGAAGAGAATCGGAGAACAGACGGTCTTCAAGTTAGGCTTACCCAGAATCAACGCCGGTTTGATGCCCTATATCGGAAGACTCAGATATCGTACTTCCTATGGCCAGAACGTTCTTGACCACTCCATCCAGGTTGCCTATCTGGCTTCCGTCATGGCCAGTGAATTAGGCTTAGATCCCGTCATGGCAAAGAGAGCCGGTCTTCTCCACGATATCGGCAAATCAATCGATGCCGAACAGGAAGGCAGCCACGTTCAGTTAGGCAGTCAGTTAGCTAAGAAGTTTGGCGAACCTGATGCTGTCATCAACGCCATCGAATCACATCATGGCGATGTTCCCAAGAAGTATCTGATCTCTGAATTAGTCACTGCCGCCGATACTCTCTCCGCTGCCCGTCCCGGTGCCAGAAGCGAAACTCTCGAGACTTACATCAAGCGTCTTGAACAGCTCGAAACCATCTGCAAGAGTTTTGATGGCGTTCAGAACAGTTATGCCCTCCAGTCAGGACGTGATGTCCGTGTCATGGTCGTACCTGAGAAGATCAGCGATGAAAACGCCAAGGTCTTAGCCTGCCAGATCAGAGACAAGATCGAAGCTGAAATGCAGTTCCCCGGTCAGATCAAGGTCAGTGTCATCCGTGAGACCCGCGCTGTCGAGATAGCAAAGTAAAATGAAGGTCTTATTTCTAGGCGATGTCGTCGGCCCATTAGGAAGAAAAGCCGTCAAGAAATATCTTGGCACATATAAGGAGAAACTAGGCATTGATTTCGTTATCGCCAATGGCGAAAACGCAACTCACGGCCATGGTCTCTCCGTCGAACACTATAAAGAATTGAAAAATTCCGGTGTCGACTGTGTCACTAACGGAAACCATTTCTTCAACTGCAAAGAACCTTTTTCCTCTCCTGAAAGCTATACCGATTCTATCCGTCCCTATAACCTCGACAAAGATGTTCCTCTCTCAGGAACAAAAGTCTTCGTAACCTCTAACGGCATCAAAATCAGAGTGACAAATCTTCTCGGAAGAGTCTTCATCCCGATGACACAGACTAATCCCTTCTATGACTTAGATACCATCATCAAAGAAGACAAAGAAAAAATAATTCACATCGTTGATTTCCACGCTGAAGCCACGGCTGAGAAGCGGTGTCTTGCTGAGTACGCAGATGGTAGGATAACAGCATTGATTGGAACTCATACCCATGTTCAGACAAATGACCCAAAACTGCTTAACAAAGGCACTTTCTTCCTGACTGATTCAGGAATGAACGGCGCTTATGACTCAGTTCTAGGTGACGAAAAAGACGGATCCATTAAACGGACACTGTCTGGTATGCCCGCTAACCTTGTTGTGCCCAGGGCAGGCAAGATGCAGGCTAACGGCGTCATAATGGACATCGACGAAAAAACAACTCGAGTAGTATCATTCTCACTTGTAAATCAAACTATGGAAGACGACCGCTGACTGAGCGGTCGTTTTTCGTTGTAAATGCTTGTAAACGCGCCCGAATTGTATATAATATTTAATTAGGAAAGAGGTTTTACCTAAAATGACTACATTAAAAGCTAGTGGAAACACGCAGATTCAGAAATTAGCCGGAGCTATTGCCGGAAATATCCGTCAGGAAGGCGCTGTTCAGATCTCCTTAGTCGGAGCTTCTGCTCTCAACCAGGCTATGAAGGCCTGCATCGTTGCCAGAAGATTCTTAAAGGATGATCAGGATCCCAGTGATATCACTGTTCAGCCTGAATTCCTGATGCAGAATTTCTCTGAGCCTTCTTCAACTGAGACCAGAGAAGTCACTACTATCATGCTTCACATTGCCAAGGTCGCTTTTGACCCTGAGCACGCTGTCTCTTCTGATGTTCCTAAGCATGAGGAAGCTCCTCACGCCGAAGAAGAAGCTAAGTAAACTTCACATCGATGAGAAAGTGCCGTCTTGTATCGCTCCCTTCCATGAAGGAAGCCGCTAGACGGAATCCCAATTCACCAATCCGTTACCAACAGGCAGAATTAAAGCCTACGTCTTTCCTTGTCTCTTGGGGACAGGGAAAGACGTTTTGCATTAGAACATATGGCTGCCAGGCTAACGTCAGGGATTCCGAAATATGAAAAGCCTATTTATTAAATCTTGGTATGACTGAACAAGATGATTTTTCCAATGCTGATTTGATTCTCTTTAACACCTGTGCCATCAGAGAAAATGCTGAGAATCACCTTTATGGTGAATTAGGCCAGGCTAAAGATGAATACAACAAGAACAAAGACCTGGTTATTGCCATAACCGGATGTGTGATGCAGGAAGAAGTCCCTGTCCGACATATCCTCGATCACTTCCCCTTTGTGTCTTTGATCTTCGGAACCAATAACCTTACCTCCTTCTATTCCCTCCTTGAGGACCATCTTGTCAACGACGAAGGCATTGTCGATGTCAGATCTGACTCCCTGACAGTCGAAGAAGGTCTGCCTTCATCGGTTGAGTCAAGAGCCTCCAAAGTCACGGCTTTTGTCAACATCATGTACGGATGCGACAAATTCTGCACTTACTGCATTGTTCCCTATACCCGTGGCAAAGAAAGATCAAGAAAAGCCGAAGATATCATATCGGAAGTCAAATGCCTCAAAGAAGAAGGCTATAAGCAGGTTACTCTTTTAGGTCAGAACGTTGACGCTTACGGCAAAGACTTCGGAAACGAATACGCTTTTGCCGGTCTTTTGGAAGAAGTCGCCAAGACTGGAATCGAAAGAATCAGATTCGTAACTCCTTATCCTTCCGATTTCCGTTTGGAAGTGTTTGACGTTATGGCAAAATACCCTAACATCATGCCCTATCTTCATCTGCCGGTTCAAAGCGGAAGCGATGACGTATTAAAGCGGATGAACAGACGATACACCAGAGAACAATACCTGAATATCGTTCACGAACTGAGAAAACGTCTTCCTGATGTCTTCCTCTCTACTGATATCATTGTGGGATTCCCCAATGAAACCGACCAGGACTTTGAAGACACTCTCTCTTTAGTCAGAGAAGCCGACTATGATGCCGCCTATACTTTCATCTTCTCGCCCCGTCCCGGAACTCCGGCCTATAGAATGAAAGATGAGATTTCTTCTGACACCAAGCATGAAAGATTCGATCGTCTCAAAGACCTGATCGACTCTCAGACTGAGAAGAGATCAAAATCTTTTTTGGGAAAGGACGTCGAAGTCCTCTTCGAGACTGTCTCCAAGAAGGATTCTTCCATGATCAGCGGTTATGACCGCCATAACAAACTCGTTCACGTCAAAGGAACAGAAGAACTAATCGGTCAGATCAAAAAGGTCCATATAACCGAGTCTCGAACCTATTCTCTTTTAGGAGAAATCATCGATGAATGAAGATGAACTTCTTGAAGAGGCAAAAAAGCTTGTTCAGGACTTTCACACTCTCTCCTTAGTCGACATGTATTCAGTCACCAAAAAATCAATTGAAGAAGACGAAGACTTGCAGTCTCTTCTCAAAGACAGAAAAAGACTTCAGGCGACTATCAAGAAAGCCGATGATATAGAAAAAGACGCGATTATCCTTCAGTGTCAGAAGCTGAAAATCCAATATGACGAAGACCCGAGAGTAATAAACCTCGAAGCTTACAGAAAAGAACTCATCTCT
Source organism: Caryophanales bacterium UBA4869 (assembly GCA_002399505.1). Classification (GTDB taxonomy): domain Bacteria; phylum Bacillota_I; class Bacilli_A; order RFN20; family CAG-288; genus Enterosoma. Next base: position 8,035 of record DHDT01000027.1, read on the forward strand.
CTTTTGAAACCTCTGATCGATTTAAAATAGCCAGAGCCTCGCTGACTTTTATAGCTGAGGCTTTTTTTATTGTTTTATGAAGTTTTTTTCTTTTATCAGCCATATTTTTTAGAGAAGGATAAACTAAAGTG
>DHDT01000043.1 GCA_002399505.1 Caryophanales bacterium UBA4869
TCCAAGTTTAGGGGTTCACTACATTACTGGTAGCTTTTACTTTAATGCATAAGTTGTTTTTCTTAAGCTGTATAGAATATAGAACTAAAATTGGAACTTCTTAAACGACTTTTTGCCTTCATAGACAGCTTCATCTCCAAGTTCTTCCTCAATCTTGAGAAGACGATTATACTTGGCAATTCTGTCAGTTCTTGAAGCTGAGCCGGTCTTGATCATACCAGCGTTAATAGCCACAGCCAAATCGGCGATAGTAGTATCTTCAGTTTCACCGGAACGATGAGAAACCATAGTCGTATATCCGTTTGTCTGAGACAGTCTTATCGCATCGAGAGTCTCAGTGAGGGTGCCGATCTGATTGACTTTGATAAGAACAGAGTTGGCAACATGCATCTTGATGCCTTTTTCGATGAACTTGGGATTAGTTACGAAGATATCATCCCCGACTAGCTGAATTACATCGCCTAACTTCTTTGTCAGTTTCACCCAGCCGTTCCAGTCGTCCTCAGCTAAGCCGTCTTCGATGGTGATGATGCTAGGGTAATCAGCGATGATTTTATCTAAGTATTCGATCATCTGATCAGTGGTCTTGATTCCCTCTCCCGACTTCTTGAGATTGTAGACGCCGGTCTTCTGATCGTAGAATTCCGATGCTGCCAGATCCATTCCTAAGAATATTTCTTCTCCCAGCTTATATCCGGCTGCTTTGACAGCTTCTGATATCAATGCCAGAGGCTCTTCATTTCCGTGTTTGCAGGAAGGGGCAAAACCGCCTTCATCGCCGACACCAGTTTCATATCCGTGTTCTTTAACTACTTTTCTGAGAGCGTGGAAAGTCTCTACTCCGGCTCTCAGCGCTTCACGGAAAGAAGAAAAGCCGGCAGGAATAATAAAGAATTCCTGGAAATCGACTGTTGATTCGGCATGAGCTCCGCCGTTGATGACGTTCATACAGGGAGTGGGAAGAACTTTGGAATTAGTTCCGCCTATATATCTGTATAGCGGCATATGAAGAGAAGAAGCAGCAGCTCTGCAGACAGCAAGAGAGACTCCAAGCATCGCATTGGCGCCGAGATTCTTCTTAAAGGCCGTACCGTCAAGATCGATCATCGTCTTATCGATAAAAGCCTGATCATAGGGATTTAATCCGATTAATTTGGGGGCGATGATCTCATTGACGTTTCTGCAAGCCTTTAATACGCCTTTGCCTCCATATCTCTTCTTGTCTCCGTCTCTTAACTCAATCGCTTCATTTTCACCCGTCGAGGCTCCCGAAGGAACGATAGCTGTTCCTAAAGTTCCGTCATCGAGAGTAACTTCCACTTCAACAGTGGGGTTTCCGCGTGAATCCAGCACTTCTCTTCCATGTATTGCATTGATTTTTGTCATTGTGTAATTCTCCTTTATCTACTCTATGATTGTATCAAATCAGGAAAGAAATAATTAAAAAGACACTCTAAACTGAGTGGATGACGCTCAAAAAAGAGAAAAGATTTTGTTTCTTTTCTAACTTCAGTATTTATTTACTGATAAGAGAGAAAAAAGCAAATAGTGTCTGATATTCTCCTCTTTCTCTAAACTGTTAACCGACTTTAAGACACTTATATATCTTTGTATGGCTATTTTTTAACATAGTTGATTTTCAGCAGTTTTTCTTACACCTGATTTTTTCGATAAATACGGCACTTTTCAAGAACAATGAAAACAAAATGACTAAACTACTGATATTACAAAGAAAAAAATGTTTCTTTAGCTAAACGCCTTAAACAGCACAAGTAGAAAATTAGTAATAAAAAGAATAAGCAAAAGTTTAACTTTTACCATTCGTTTATGGATAAAATATTAAGCACAGCAGGGTTAAGGCATCAACAGTTACCTTTATCTCACATCGTTCCAAGGGGACATAGATTTAAGTACCTCTTATGGAAGGAAAGACGCTGTAGAAACCGGGGAGGAATCCATCCATGTTAAGAGTACAGAAAAGAGACAATTCTATCGTAGATTTCAATCTTCAGAAGATCGAATCTGCTATTGATCGGGCATTTACGGCCGAATACAAGAACGTAACCAAGGAAATAATCGAGACTTTGGCTATCAGATCAACCGCAGCCTTCAACAGCAAGGTCAAAGACGGCATCGTATCCATCGAGGATATTCAGGACGCCGTAGAAATCGTCTTAATTGAAACTGGATATTCTGATGTATCCAAGAGTTATATGGATTACCGCAAAAAGCATCAGGAACTCCGTGAAATCAAAAATACTGAGCTCAATTATGCCTCGGTTGTCGATAATTATCTGAGAATCAACGACTGGAGAGTCAAAGAGAACTCAACTGTCACTTATTCAGTCGGCGGTCTGATTTTATCTAACTCCGGTGCAGTGACTGCAAACTACTGGCTAAGCCAGATTTATGATAAAGAAATCGCTGATGCCCACAAGAATGCCGACATGCATATTCACGATCTGTCTATGCTGACGGGGTATTGTGCCGGCTGGTCTTTAAAACAGCTTATTCAGCAGGGTTTAGGCGGTGTGGCCGGCAAGATCACCTCGGCTCCTGCCAAACACCTGATGACTATCTGCAACCAGATGGTCAACTTCTTAGGTATCATGCAGAATGAATGGGCCGGTGCTCAGGCTTTCTCCAGTTTCGATACTTATCTGGCTCCTTTCATCAAGGCCGATAATTTAAGCTATAAAGAAGTAAAGCAGGCTATTCAGTCCTTTATCTATGGTGTCAACACTCCTTCCAGATGGGGAACTCAGGCTCCTTTCACCAATATTACCTTGGATTGGACGGTTCCGGATGATATGGCCAACTTGAATTGCATCGTCGGCGGAAAAGAGATGGATTTCAAGTACAAAGACTGCAAGAAAGAAATGGATATGGTCAACAAGGCCTTCATCGAAGTGATGATCGAAGGCGATGCTAACGGCAGAGGATTCCAATATCCTATTCCTACCTATTCCATCACCAAAGACTTCGATTGGTCAGGAACTGAAAACAACAAGCTTCTTTTCACTATGACTGCCAAATACGGAACCCCTTATTTCTCCAACTATATCAATTCTGATATGAAGCCCAGTGACGTCAGAAGTATGTGCTGCCGTCTCCGTCTTGATTTACGTGAATTACGTAAGAANNGCCAAATACGGAACCCCTTATTTCTCCAACTATATCAATTCTGATATGAAGCCCAGTGACGTCAGAAGCATGTGCTGCCGTCTCCGTCTTGACTTACGTGAACTGCGTAAGAAATCCGGAGGCTTCTTCGGAAGCGTAGAATCTACCGGTTCTATCGGCGTTGTCACCATCAATATGCCAAGAATCGCCTACCTATCAACTGATGTCAATGATTTCTACAAACGTCTTGACCACATGATGGATGTCTCTGCCCGTTCTCTCAAGATCAAGAGAGATACGATAACCAAGCTCTTACAGGCCGGACTTTATCCTTATACTGCCCATTATCTTGGTTCCTTCAAGAATCATTTCTCCACTATCGGCTTAGTCGGCATGAATGAATGCTGTCTCAATGCCCGCTGGATCAAACACGACTTATCTAACAAAGATGCCGAAGACTTCACCGTTGAAGTCCTCAACCATATGAGAACCAAATTGTCCGATTATCAGGAACAGTACGGAGATCTTTACAATCTTGAGGCTACTCCTGCTGAATCAACTGCCTTCCGTTTAGCCAAGCATGATCGTGAAAGATATCCTAGCATCATCACAGCCGGCAAGAGCGGTGAGACTCCTTATTACACCAATTCCTCTCATCTTCCTGTCAGCTACACCAACGATATCTTCTCTGCTTTGGATATCGAAGACCGTTTCCAGACTCTCTATACTTCCGGAACTGTATTCCACGCCTTCTTAGGTCAGAGACTTCCTGACTGGGAAAGCTGCATGAAATTGGTCCGTAAGATCGCCACCAATTACAAACTTCCTTATTACACCATGTCTCCGACCTATTCCGTCTGTGAAGATCACGGATATCTGGCCGGCGAACAGTGGAAGTGCCCAGTCTGCGGCAAACCGACTGAAGTCTATTCGAGAATCACCGGCTACTATCGTCCAGTCAAGAACTGGAATGATGGCAAAGCCCAGGAATTCAAAGACCGTACAACCTATATCATCGATGAGAATGAAGAACCCAGTGCCACTCATAAGACTTGCACCTGCGGAGAGAAGAAAGAAGCACCTAAGGTCAATGAACTTATGCTTTTCACTTCTCCTACCTGCCCGAACTGCAAGATGGCTAAGATGATGCTCGACAAAGAGAACATCCACTACAGCAACATCGATGCTATCGACAATAAGAACACTACTCTGGCTTATGGAATCACCAAGGCCCCGACTCTCCTTGTACCTCATGGAGACAGCTACGATGTCTACGATAATGCCTCGAAGATAAGAGGATATATCGAAGAATCAAAGAAGCATGCTTAAAGACGTAGTAATCATCGGAGGAGGGAGCAGCGCTATGACCGCTGCCCTCTACTCCTTAAGAGAAGGAAAATCAGTTCTGCTGATTGAGAAAAATGCTTTCGGCGGTCAGATTGCCGATTCACCGCGAGTTGAGAATTTTCCATCCATCAAATCCATTTCCGGATTAGAGTTTTCCAATAACCTCTACGAGCAGATCACTTCCTTAGGTGCCGATTGTGAGATGGACGATGTCCTCTCCATCACCAAAGAAGGAAATATCTTCAAGATCAAAGGACAATTTGAAAACTATGAAGGCAAGGCCGTGATCCTGGCAACCGGTGTCAAGCATCGAAAACTTGGTATCAAAGGCGAAGAAGAATATCTTGGAAAAGGCATCAGCTACTGCGCTGTCTGCGACGGACCTTTCTATTCTGGAAAAGATGTGATGGTAATCGGAGACGCCAATTCCGCTCTCCAATATGCGATTCTTCTGGCCGGTGAGTGCAATCACGTTGATCTAGTGACTCTCTTTGACAGATTCTTTGCTGACAGTATCCTCATCGACGCCGTCTTGAAGACAAAAAATATAACTGTCTATCACAACAAGAGTTCCATCTCCTTTAACGGAACAGACATCCTGACTTCTGTCACCTTCAAAGACACCAAGACCAGTCAGATTGAAGAGTTCAAGACCGACGCCTGCTTTGTAGCTATCGGTCAGATACCTGACAACGAAAGATTCAGTAATATAGTGGACTTAGAAAAAGGCTTCATCCTCACTGACGAGGAAATGAACACTAAGACCAAAGGCGTCTTTGCAGCAGGCGACTGCCGCAAAAAGAAGTGGCGTCAGTTAGCGACTGCCTGCAATGACGGCGCTATCGCAAGTCTGACAGCCGGCAACTATCTTCTGACCTTAAAGTAAAACAAAAACCTCTGAATATAAGTCTAATGTGTACCCTTTGTCAAGGACACGTTATAAAAAAGCTATGATTGTTGTCCAATACCTTCATGGGCTAGCCCATGAAG
>DHDT01000035.1:0-451 GCA_002399505.1 Caryophanales bacterium UBA4869
TATGATTCTCAGGATAGTCTTTTATAAATTGTTTATAGGCGTTATATCCCACAGCGCTATGAGGATCGAGAAGGTAATCATGTTCGTTATAGCAGGAGACGATACTTTCTTCTGTTTCTTTCTGAGAAGAACAATAAGCTGAGAAATCCTCTTTTAGGATAGCAAGTGTTTTCCTGTCTACTGAAAAAGACAGGTTGGTTTTAAGCTGATCCATCAGATCTTTTACAGTCTTGTCATCATTGATTGAAAGATAAAGAAGTCTTTCAAGATTGGAGGAAATCAGGATATCCATACTGGGAGAATTGGTCTTCTCGAATTTTCGATGAAGATCATAGACACCGGTTTTGAAGAAATCGGTGAGAATCCGATTCTTGTTGCTGCTGACAACAAGTCGTGAGATTGGCAAAGACATCTTCTTGGCCAGATAACCGGCGAAGATATCACCGAAGTT
>DHDT01000035.1:665-1552 GCA_002399505.1 Caryophanales bacterium UBA4869
ATCTGAGGAAGAAGTCTTCCGATATTGATGCTGTTTGCACTGGTGAATCCATTCTTTTCCTCTTCTAAGAGCAGTTCCTTGATCAAAGACTGACAGGTATCGAAGTTCGAGTCTTTCAAAGCGTAGGCTCTGGCGTGGTCATTTGTGAAATAGAGCATCTGTTTTTCCTGAATTGGAGCTACTCCAAAGTCAGGATAAAGGATATTGACTTGAATGTCTTTTACTTTAGAAAAGGAAGAAAGGACGGCACTTCCGGTATCTCCGGATGTTGCCGTCAGTATCTTGATGCTTTTCTTTTCCGGGTGTTTTTTCTTAGCTGTCTCCATCAGATAGGGGAGAAGAGAAAGAGCCATATCTTTGAAGGTCAGAGTGTTTCCGTGGAAAAGCTCCATGAAAGAAAAACCTTGGAAGGATCTGACATCCATGATTTTTTCTTCAAAATGATCTTTGTCATAGGCTTTATCGATGTCTTCTCCGATTTCCTCATCAGTGAAATCATCGAGGTAGAGACGAAGTATTTTAAAGGCGATTTCCTTATAGCTCAGGGAAAGAAGATTTTTGTCTATCGGCAGCACTTCGATTCTTTCGGGAAGGAAGAGACCTCCATCATCGCAAAGGCCTTGAAGTATCGCCTTGGATGCCACGACTTTCTCATTGCGATTTCTTGTGCTGAAGAACATAGTAGGCCTCCTTTGAGAATAATGTTTATATGATATATTGTCTTCAATTCAAGTACAAACGTTTTCTTTTTGAAGACAATAGATTTTCAGTAACATGACCAAAATAAGAATAGCCTGGGTTGAAGACTCACTTGAACAGATAGACAAAGGCAAAGAGTATCTGCTCAAGTACTCCAAAGAGAAAAACTACGATATAAACGCCACGTT
>DHDT01000035.1:1771-3645 GCA_002399505.1 Caryophanales bacterium UBA4869
TCGTTTTGATGTTTATCACCAATGTCTCCAAGATGGCGGCTAAAGGATATGAAGTCGAGGCTCCTTCTACAGCTGATGTCAAAATCGGTGAAAAGAGTGTCGGTCTCTGGGAGTGGATGGCTAATAAGGAAGTTGCCTGATTATCTCAGTTTCATTAGATAATCTGATTTGAATGGCATCTGGCCGAACCTCCTTCTCGGCCAGATGCTTTTTCTGTTTAATCAGATTCCTTGCTCTTTCTATGGTGTTAAACTAAAATAGGTTAGTTAAAAATGCTTTACGCTAATTATCATACTCATACTAAACGCTGTGGCCATGCTTCTGGCGAAGACGAGGATTATGTTCTCGAGGCTATCGGTGCGGGTTACCGTTACCTAGGCTTTTCTGATCACGCTATGCTTCCTGATTTTTCCGAACCCTATAAAAGAGGAGATTTTTCTCTTTTCCAGGGATATGTCGATTCAATCAACAGATTAAAAGAAAAATACAAAGGACAGATTGAAATCTTTGTCGGCTATGAGGCGGAAGCTTTCCCCTGTTATTACCCCTTCTATAAAGAACTTTTGGATAATCACGTTCTCGATTATATGATTCTGGGCAATCATTCAGCGATGACAGACGATCATAAAATCTATGTTCGTTTTTCCAATATCACCACTGCCAGTCAGCTTTATCTTTATCGTGACTTGGCTCTTAATGCCATTGCCAGCGGAATGTTCAAAGTATTTGCTCATCCTGATTTCTTTATGTCTTCGATAAGAGATTTCGACAGCGACTGTCGAAAGATCTCCAAAGACATCATCGAAGCCTGTATCGCCTATGATGTTCCTTTGGAAGTCAATGTCGCCGGCATCAGAAACGGAAAGAAGGAAATAGGCTCTTTAAGAAGATGGCTATATCCGACAGATGACTTCTTTTCTTTAGTCAGCAAGTATAAGGCCAAGTGTATTTTAGGCATGGATGCCCATGCTCCTGATCAGCTTTCTAATGAAGCCGCCATATTCCAGGCAGTCGAGTTTGTTAAGAAACATAATCTTTTATTGGTTGATAAACTAGATAAGATCAGATAAGTATTGCTGTTTTTCCTATATTTGTCCCGTTTTTGTCCGTGATTAGTCCCAAAACATTGTTTTTTCACCATAAACTGAAACTCGGACTATTTGCGAGCTTTTTGTATGTTAAAATATGCGAGAGGAAACGCAAATGAATATCAAGGAAGGCTATCTTTCTTTTAAAGAATATAAAACTTATTATCGTATTGTCTCTCCTGAATATAAGAAGACTCCACTTCTCATACTTCACGGCGGACCGGGCTCTAATCACAATAGTTATGAAGTCTTGGATGAACTATCAGTGAGAGAACAGAGACCGATTGTCATGTATGATCAGATAGGATGTGGAAACTCCTATCTTGAAGGACATGAAGAACTCTGGAAAGCCGATACCTGGTTAGATGAACTTGCAATGCTGAGGAAGGAACTGAAACTCGATAACTTATTTATCATGGGCCATTCCTGGGGCGGCATGTTAGCTATCATGTACATGATTGATAAGAAACCTGAAGGAGTCAGAGGATTGATTCTCTCCAGCACTTTATCCAGTGTCACTCTCTGGGAGAAAGAGACTAGAAGACTGACGAGGTTCTTATCTGATACTGATAAAAAGGCCATTGAGGAATGCGAGAAGAGAAAAGACTATTCCTGTCTTGAATATCAGTTGGCTTTATCTCATTATGCAAATATGTTTATCGGAAGCAAAGCTGATAAGAACAGTCCTGAATGTCTGAGACGGAAATCTAAGAAGGGACCTGAGTCTTATCGTATTGCCTGGGGTGAATCTGAATTTTGTCCGACTGGCAATCTCAATACTTATGA
>DHDT01000035.1:3735-10031 GCA_002399505.1 Caryophanales bacterium UBA4869
TGGCAATCTCAATACTTATGAATACACCGATAGACTTAAAGATATCAAAGTTCCGGTCTTATTGACTTCGGGTATCAATGATGAATCTACGCCTCTTATCAATAAGACGATGTTTGATGCCATAACTTCTGAGAAGAAATGGGTATTATTTGGTAATAGCCGTCATATGAGTTATGTGGAAGAAAATAAGAAATACGAAGATGAAATAAGCGAATTTATGGATCATAATGATAAAGGAAAAAAATAATGAAATTGAAATTCCTCAGGAGACTTTATGACTATGAAGACATGTATCCTTATCAGGATGGATATATTGCCGTCAACTACATGGGTCTTACTTTCCTAGACAGCAAATATGAGAGTAAGAATGAGGATATGGTTTCCTTTAACGGCGGTGTCTCAGTTTTTGTCACCGAAGACCATCGCTATATCATCGAGAAAAATCTTCACGGCTGTACCTTTGTCTATGATTACAACACCCGTGAAAGACTCGGTTTTCTTGATTTAGCTTCTATCTCTACTTTCCAGCCTTTCCCCTATACGATGTCCTTAGACGGAAAATCTATCATGACTTTGGTCGGCATACCTAAAGACAACACTGTCACTCCGATGTTTCCTGATGAATACATCGCAAACTGCAATGTGGAACTTAGAGAATATTCCCTTCCTGACATCAAGGAATATAGAGATCATAATCTTCCCTATAACTGTTCTCAGATTGCCAAATGCTCTTTCTTAAACGGATATCTTCTGATGTTGAACGATCACACCTTCTGTTTCTATAAGGACGGAAAATATGAAATGATTGAGAGCTTCAAAGCTTTCAACGATTCCTTCGTCATCGATGAAAAGAGACATCTGTTCAATATCGCCACCCCCTACGGCATGCGTGTCTACGATAAGAATTTTATTGAAATCAATAAGATTGACACTATCACCGATGAGGAGAAAGAAGTCAACAATACTCTTCTCTCTTTCGATAATCCTGATGATATTCCTGATCTCAATGAATTCAGAAAAGTCCGTAAGGAAGTATTCATATCAATGATGAGATTAGGTGAAGACCACCTGATATTCTTCTCGACTGAAGTGACTCACAGCTATTCGAAGATCGTCATGTATTCTCTTGATGACTTCCATAAAGAGGATGAAGTTCTGATTCGTGATACCGCTTCGCAGGTAAGTGTTCTCGGTGATGACAAGATTATCTTCTACTTGCAGAGAAAACTGCATATAATGGAACTAACTAATGATTGAACAGGAAATGTATTCTGATTTAAAGGCCGCCACTAAGGGTTTGAAAGTAACAGCTATTGTTTCTCCTTCAGACCTCAACGGCTTTTTCCGTATCCTTTTGTTGTCAGAAATCTCTTCGGGTGTAATCAGAGATATTGATTTTTTGAAGAGGGAAGACGAATTCAAAGCTATTTTTATGGATTATGATCCTTCTCTGGTCTATAAGAAAGGCCGTTATCTCAAGGTTCTTGACGAAATACTTGAACACTTCAAACCAGAAAGAAAGAGTCCTTATAAGGAGATAACTCAGGCAGCGACAAAGATTGCCCGCTATCTTCATACTTATCAGACATTGGATGATTATAAGAAAGCTCTCTATCTGGAGTGCAAAGATGATGAAAGCACTCTGCAGTTCCTTCTTGATTTCCGTAAGACCTCGGGACTCGAATCCATGTATCTTGCCAAAGCCGGATATGTCTTCCAGAATTCCGGTCTTCTTGATGTTCCGGTAGTCGATATCAAAGCCAAAGAGTATTTGATTCCTCTCTTTGATCTTCCTAACAACAATGTCATTCTCTATAAGAAGATGCTGATGATAGCCAAAAAGAATGAGATAACCTGTCACGAGCTGAATCTGAGAATCGATAAATTAAACAAATAAAATGTTCGAACTAAAAAGGGTCTGCAAAGAGTACCAGTCAGGCAATAAGACCATTCGCGCCCTAGACGATGTGAATCTTTCTTTTCCCAGCGTTCAGTTTGCCTCTATCTTAGGTCCTTCAGGATGTGGGAAAAGCACCCTTTTGAATCTTCTGGGCGGATTGGACAACGTCACCTCGGGTGACATTCTTTTTGATGGTCTTTCTCTTCCTAAGATGAATGAAGAAAGACTCAATAAGTTCCGCAACGAAGAAGTGGGTTTTATTTTTCAGAATTATATCCTCATCCCTCAGCTATCTGTCATCGAAAACGTTGAGACGGGTCTGGCAATCCGCGGATATAACAGGGCGGAGACGGAAAAACTTGCCAAAGAAGCTTTGGAATGGGTAGGAATATCAGATCTGGCCGAAAAGAAACCCAATCAGTTATCTGGCGGTCAGGCTCAGAAAGCTGCTATTGCCAGAGCATTAGTCACCAATCCGAGTATTATTTTGGCTGATGAACCAACCGGTGCCTTAGACAGCAAGTCTTCAGCCTCTATCATGAAGATCCTCAAGGAAATCTCTAAGACCAAACTTGTCATCATGGTCACTCATAATGAAGTATTAGCCAAAGAATACAGTGACAGAATTATCAGAATCAATGATGGAAAGATTGAAAAAGATGAGACGATAAACAAGACGGAAGACAAAAAGAAAACTAAGACAAATGTTGTCGGCAAAGGACATATGTCTTTTGGAATGAAGATGAGATTAGCTGGCTTGAATATTATGTCAAAGAAGGTAAAAACGATAGTTTCATGTCTTGCAAACTCTTTAAGCCTTATCGGAATTGGTTTCTTCTTGGCAATCAATACCGGCTTTACGAATTATTCAGCTCGTATCAGTGAATCAACTGCGTCTTCCTTCCCTGTCGTCGTCACGGCCTATGATTCTAAGACTTCCAGTGAACAGAATCTTACTCGTCAGTCTGAAAACGAATATCCTGAAGTGACTAACATTTATCCTAATGTCTCTTCGTCCTCTTCTGTCTCATATCAGTGCAATAACTTCACACAGAAATATTTCGATTATCTTGATTCTCTGGTCACTGGCGGTTTTGCCAGCGAATATACCGTCAATTACGGAAACAATTACGCCTATAATCTGATGACAGATTTTCCTGCCTCTTTGGATGGGAAATCTGCTTCTTATGTAAACCGAGTAACCACTTCCTATACTTATGGATCTGATTATTATGCAAGACAGAGTCAGCTTCCGACTAGTATCTTCCACGTCCTTTACGGAGACATGACCCAGTATGACGTTTTGGCCGGTTCTCTTCCTGAAGACTCCAGTCAGCTGATGCTAGTTGTGGATAGCTATAACGGAGTCGACTTCAGAACCTTGAAAGAATTAGGGTTTTACAACAAAAACGATACCCAACAGGATGTCAAGGAAAGTGTCTCTGGAGACAGCACTAAGTTCACGGTCAAACCAATTACTTTCTCTGATATCATCGGCAAGGAATATAAAGTATTCAACAATGACGATTTCTATGAAGTCAGCGATTCAAAGACTATCACTGACGCTTCTAATACTAAGAGAGAAATGACGGAATATGGTGTAAAGGATGATGTTTATATAAATGACAACTTAGGAGTCAAAGTAAAGATTTCCTGTATTGTCAGACCTAAGAAGACTTCCACTTATACTCTTCTTTCTCCTTCTTTGTGTTATCTTCCTGAGCTTCAGAATAATCTCCGTCTTAAGAATTCCACCTCTTCCCTCAATGAGACTCTTCGCAACAATGTCCGTATGATAGATCCTAACGGAACTGGGCCGGCTGTCGATGATTTCACCGCGGAAGTGACAGCTATCTATAACGAATACAAGGCAACTATCACAACTGGCGGCACTCTTCCTACCGATAAGATCAATACTGTCTTTGACAAGTATTTCCGTTATCAGTGCTTCTGGGATCTGACCACTACCTATACTTCCCTCTCTTCATTCAGATATCAAGCCGGTTATCTTGGTGTTGATTTAGTTCCCGATGCTTTGAAAGGAAAAGACCTTTCCGCTGACGGGGCCTTAGACGATATCTTCTCAGAGTTTCAGGCTCTATATCTGACTAACAGAAAAGATGCCTTCAATCTTCTTTTAGGAGTCAACGCCTACTTGAATGCCTATGGAACTATTTCTTCGGTTGTCATCTTCCCCGTCAACATCGAAAACCGGGAAACCCTGATGAAGAAACTTGATGAGTTCAATGTCATCGGCACAGGTTCCGATCACGCTTCCTCTTCTATCGAACAGGTTTTCTATTCAGCTGATAATTCTATCGGCATGCTCGAGGATGTCGGACATATGGTATCTCTAGTCTCAGTGATTCTTTCAATCTATGTCTGTGTCACACTCATCGTTTCCTGCATCATGATGTCTTTGATGACCTCAAACAATGTTCTTGAAAGAAGAACGGAAATAGGATTGCTGCGATCTTTGGGTGCCAGAAAGAGAGATGTCGCTACTCTCTTTGAATCCGAGTCTTTGGGAATCGGTATTGTCTCTGGAGTCTTAGGTTCACTTCTCACCTGGGGTTTAAGTTATCCTGTCAACAACCTGATCAATTCCTTCTACTCCTATTACAAGGTCGGAACAATCTGCAATTTCACTTGGTATCATTCTCTGATTTTAGTCGGTATCAGCATTGTCATCTGTATCTTGGCTTCTTTGATACCTTCACTTAAAGCCAGCAGCGAAAAACCTGTTGAGTGCCTGAGAAAGGACGAATAGTCATCATATTTCCGATAATTATTAGGTATTTCAAATTAAAGCTTGTATAGTCCTTGCTAAGGTACCTATAATATACATAACTTTAAAACCCACTTTTAATTTGCAATTCTATCTATAGAAAGAGGTAAAACTATGGGAAGAGCACACGAAGTAAGAGCTAAGAAGATCGCACAGACTAACGCTGCCAAATCAGCACTTTACAACAGAGCCAGTAAGGAAATTTACATGGCTGCCAAATCTGGTGTGCCTGACCCTAACGACAACCTCTCGTTAAGATCGGCCATTGAAAAATGGAAAGCCCAGCACGTCACCCGTGATGTTATCGACAGAGCTATAGCCAAAGCCAAGAATAAGGATTCAGCTGCTTATGTAGCTGGCCGTTATGAAGGTTTCGGTCCTGGCGGAGTCGCTATCATGGTTGATACTTTGACTGATAATGAAAAGAGAGCTTACACCACCATCAGAGCTGCTTTCACTCATCATGGCGGAAAACTCGGAGACAGCGGATGCGTCTCTTACAATTTCACCGTTGCCGGTGTCATTGATTTCCAGTCCGAACAGAATGTCGAAGACATCGAGAATGATCTCATTCTCAACGATGTCGATGTTCAGTCAGTCACTAAGGATGAAAACGAGGTAGAAGTAAGAGTTTCACCCGATGGCTTCGAAAAGGCCAAGGCTCAGATTGAAGCTGATTTCGGCGTCACTGATTTCGAAGAGGCTTCTGTCACTTTCGTACCGGCCGGCGCTTATGTTGCCGTAACCGATGATGATAAGGCCAAGGCTCAGAATCTTCTTGATTCTCTCGATGAAATCGAGGATGTCCAGGCCGTTTATCATAACGGAGACTTCTAAATCTTTTTTTCTAAGTAATCTTTAGGACCATCATTCTTGGTGGTCCTTTTATTATTCCTTTATGTTAGAATAAAAAGCAGTAAGATCAGGAAAACAAAGTATGGAAAAACATAGCTATTTCGATCGTTTCAGGAAGATGAAAAAAGAGACTTGGATCGTCATTGCCTTTATGGCACTGATCGATATCATCGGCTTCTATTTTTCTATTGCCATGTCGGTGAAGATATCACAGGGCTTTACTCTCTTTGGTGATACGGCAAACAATGTTTCCAGTTCTACTTCTTCTGCCGGAAGTTCTTTAGGATATGAGACTTCGGGTCCGACTTCTGCCGATACGGCTGTCATTTCTCTCTTCTGGATACTTTCGGTTCTGGTCCTGGCTCTTTTGGTCTATTATGTCTTCTTCAGAAAAGAAGACGACTCCAAACCGATAAGAAAAGAAATAGTTGATGGAAAGACGGTCATCATGAAGGATGACGAAGATGAAACAAAGTGATATCGAAGCAGATTTGAGTCTTCTCTCTAAGTGTGACTTTATCCGTGCCACCTTAAAGGATGACTCTCTTTTTCTTCAGGTAGTAGCTGATCAAGACGAAGGAGAGGAAGATGACGAAGAAGACGATGATGACTGCTGCTGTGGAATGAACGGACATCTTTTTACTATTGTCTTCCAGGGTGTTAAGGACTTTGAAAAAACTGAAGAAGAATATGACAGCTATAAGACTGAAAAAATAATTGTTTCGAAAGATAGCATCTTTTGGAATATGCAGG
>DHDT01000035.1:10135-10458 GCA_002399505.1 Caryophanales bacterium UBA4869
CAGGGGATGAACTTGTACGAAAACGGAGGAGAGTATTCTCTTTCTTTTTCCTATTCTTCTTTCAAAGTAGTCGATGAGGGAAAAATCGAAGCTGCCGAGGTTTAGGTCTTTTAACTATATTATATTATGTGCGATTTACTGAATTAAGTTGCGTTTTCTCTTGATGTGTCTTATCTTATAGGCAATTATTAATACTATGTGACTGAAGAAGGAGCTTTTAAAATCATGAAGCTGTTATCTATTGCTGTGCCTTGCTACAATTCCGAAGCCTACATGAAGAACTGCCTTGAATCGCTTTTGGTTGGCGGTGAAAGAGTAGAGAT
>DHDT01000035.1:10593-12319 GCA_002399505.1 Caryophanales bacterium UBA4869
ATCATCATCGATGATGGTTCTACTGATAAGACGGGTGAGATTGCTGATAGCTATGTCAGTAAGTATCCGACGATAGTAAAAGTCGTCCATCAGCCTAACGGCGGACATGGAGAAGGCGTCAATCAGGGCCTGATTCATTCTACCGGTCTTTACTATAAAGTTGTCGACTCCGATGACTTCTTAGCCAAAGATGGTTATCTGAGACTTCTAGATTCGATTGAAGAACACAACAAAGAAGGAAAACTTCCTGATTTGATTATCGCTGACTTCGTTTATGAAAGAAACGAAGATGGCAAGGAATCAAAATACGTCTCTTCTTTTGCCAGGTATTTCAAGTCTTATGAGATGGTTGGCTGGGATCATGTAAAGGGAATGCACTTCCATCATCTTCTTCTTATGCATGCCTTATATTATAAAAGAGAAGCTCTTATCAAGAGCAACACAGTTCTTCCCAAACATTGTTTTTATGTCGATGATATCTTTGCCTATAAGCCTCTTCCCTGCTGCAAGACCATCTACTATCTTCCCATCATCATCTATCGCTATCAGATAGGACGTGCTGACCAGTCAGTCAATGAAAAGAACTTCGTCAAACGTTATCCGATGCTGTTCACAGTCATGAGAAATGTCTTTGACGCTTATTCCCTAGATGAGATCAAGAAGATGCCTTACGGCCTGAAGAGATACCTCTTCCACGCCTTAGGAACTCTCAATCTCACGGCCTTGTTCTCAATCTGTGGAAGCAAAGACGAATATGAGAAGAGAAAAGAAGTCTTCCGTCAGTATTTCCTTGAACTGAAGGAAAAAGACAAGAAGATGTATAACAAGATCCGTTATCGTTCCTATTATGCCTTGATTGCCTGGATGCCTTATTTCTTCAAGAGAAGAATCATCATCTTCGGTTATCGAATGGCTGTCAAAGTAGCAAAAATCGGTTAAAAATAGAGCCGGTCAGAATCTGACCGGCTTTTTCAATGCCTTTTATTATTGCATTATTTATGCAGTTTACGATTTAAATCGCTCAAGTTGTGCCAAAGGAATGGAAAGCGCTTTTACAATCTATTATCTTCTTACTAGTTCTTATTGCTAGAAGACTAACTAGGGAGTCCTTATGAAAAATAAAGAAACAATTGCGGCGATGACTTTGGAAGAGAAAGCCTTGCTTACATCCGGTAAGGATTTTTGGCAGACACAGGAGAACAAGGAAAAGGGAATTCCTTCGATATTCCTCTCTGACGGCCCTCATGGTTTGAGAAAACAGATGGCTGCTGCCGATCATTTAGGCTTAAATGAATCCGTCAAGGCAACCTGTTTCCCCACAGCTGCCACTATGGCATCTAGCTGGGATGTGTCATTAGGCGAAGAATTAGGAAAGGCCTTAGGAGATGAGGCAGTGGCTGAAAAGGTCAATGTCATCTTAGGACCTGGTATGAATATGAAGAGAAATCCGCGCTGCGGACGTAACTTCGAATATTTCAGCGAAGATCCCTATTTAGCCGGTAAGATGGCCTCTGCTTATGTAAGAGGCATTCAGTCTAACGGCATATCTGCCTGCGTTAAGCACTTCTGCTGCAACAACCAGGAAATCAGCCGTATGACTATCGATACTGTTCTCGACGAGAGAACATTAAGAGAAATCTATCTGACTGCTTTCGAAATCGCCGTCAAAGAAGGACATACTAAGACTATTATGTCTTCCTATAACATGGTCGGCGGAACTCATACC
>DHDT01000035.1:12414-18327 GCA_002399505.1 Caryophanales bacterium UBA4869
ATGAGAATATGCACATCATGCACGATATCCTGAGAAAGGATTGGGGCTATCAGGGTGTTGTCGTCACTGACTGGGGCGGAGAAAATGACAGAATCAAAGGCTTGATGGCCGGCAATGAGTTAGAAATGCCTGGCTGTCAGGATACCGTCAAGGAAGTCATCAAGGCTGTCAATGCCGGTCAGTTATCTGAAGATGTCCTCAATGAAAGCGTCGATCATCTCATCACTTTGGCCCGTGATACCGATAAGGTCTTCAGCGACGGCGAAAAGCATACCTTCGATGTCGATGCTCATAATATGGTTGCTCAGCGCTGCGCTGAACAGAGCATGGTTTTATTAAAGAACCAAGGAAATATCTTACCTATCAAGCCTGGAACCAAGGTTGCCATCATCGGTGATTTTGCCAAGAAACCCCGTTATCAGGGTGCCGGTTCTTCTGTCGTCAACCCGACCAGAATTGAAAATGCCATGGATTCTCTCAAGTATTTCCCTGAGATTGAATGCGTCGGCTATGAACCTGGCTTCAACCGCTACGGAAAGAAAGACAAGAAGGCCCTCAAGAAGGCTTTGGCTTTGGCAAAGAAGGCCGATATCTGTTTAGTCTATGTCGGTCTTGATGAAGTCACTGAAGCTGAAGGCTTAGACAGAGCCAATCTCAATATGCCTGACAATCAGATCAAGCTCATCGATGAACTGGCTCATGCCGGCAACAAGATTGTCGCTGTCTTATCCTGCGGTGCTCCGGTCAAATTAGGCTGGGCTGATGAATGTGAAGCTTTGCTCCACTGCTACTTAAGCGGTCAGGCCGGTGCCAGAGCCGCCTTGAATATTCTCACTGGAAGAATCAATCCCAGCGGAAAATTAGCTGAAACCTATCCTAATAAATATCACGATGTCTCTTCTGCTTCTCATTTCCCCGGAAAAGAGAAGACTGTCGAATACAGAGAAGGTCTCTATATCGGATATCGTTACTATGATACCGACTCTCTGCAGGTCAAGTATCCCTTCGGATTCGGTTTGAGCTATACCCACTTCGAATACTCTGACTATGTTCTCGATGATAAGGGGGTCAGCTTCAAGATCACCAATGCCGGTGACAGAGACGGCGCTGAAATCGCTCAGTTATATGTCGGCGGTATCAACTTAAAGGTCTTCCGTCCTAAGAAGGAACTCAAAGGCTTTGCTAAGGTCTTCTTAAAGAAGGGCGAAAGCAAGGTAGTAAGAATCGATTTCGATGATAAGACCTTCCGTTATTGGAATGTCAAAACCAACAAGTGGGAGATCGAAGGCGGTATTTACAACATCATGATCGGTGCCTCAGTCGAAGATATCAGATTATCTCAGACTCTCAATGTCAAAGGAACCGATGCTCCTAATCCTTATAATCCTAAGAAACTATCTTCTTATTATTCTGGAGAAGTTGCTAATGTCTCCGATGAGCAGTTCGCTGAACTTCTCGGTCATCCAATACCTTCTTCTCACTATGAATTCTTCAAGAAGAACCGTATTAAGGTCGGTTATAACACCACTGTCAATGAACTCAGATATTCTAAGGGCTGGACAGGAAGATTCTTCAGCTGGGCTATCCGTTTTGCCATCAAGGTCTTAAAGGGATTCGGAAATGTAACCATGGCCAATACCCTGATCATGGGTGTTCAGTTCCAGCCGATGAGAGGTATCTCCAGAATGACAGGCGGAGCTCTCTGCTGGTATCAGCTCGATGGTCTTATCACGATGTTCAACGGTCATTTCTTCAAGGGTCTCCATCAGTTCTTCAAAGGCGGAAGAAGAAATAAGAAAGAAACCAAAGCCTTAAAGAAGAAATTAGCGGAACAGAAGAACAGTGAGACTGTCAAACCTGTCGAAATCAAAGAAAACAAACCTGTTGTCAAGAAGGAAGATAAGAATCCTTCTGATAAAAAGTAAATCTGTATCTCATCTTCAGTAAACTGTTGACTCGATCAGAAAACGGAGGAAATTGCCAAGACAGAGAATAATACTCTTCCTGATAGACGTTATATTAAAAGCTGTAAGTCATAGCGGGAA
Source organism: Caryophanales bacterium UBA4869 (assembly GCA_002399505.1). GTDB lineage: Bacteria > Bacillota_I > Bacilli_A > RFN20 > CAG-288 > Enterosoma. Next base: position 14,460 of record DHDT01000035.1, read on the forward strand.
CTATGAGATATGAAAACGATCAGTATTCTTAATTAAAAATGGAGAAAAATATGTCAGAAACAAAACAAGCCAAGAAGAGCGGGTTTGACAGCCCTCTTCTTAGTACAAAAGTAAAATCTGCCAATGTCAAAATCTTTCCGGAAGCCGGCTTAGGCTACTTTGTCGGGCCTACCCTCGCTCTTTTGTCTAATGCTGTCTTGAACACTTACCTCAATAAGTATTTCACCGATGTTCTTCAGTTGACTAAATGGGCTTCTCTCTTCTCGATTATGCTTCCTATCGTCTCTGTTATCGCCATTGTCATCGGAAACATCTTGGTCGGAAAGCTGATGGATCATTCTCGTTCCAAAGCCGGTAAGGCCCGTCCTCTTCTTCTTATCGCCCTGCCTCTTATCGCTCTGGCCATCCTCGCTATGTTCTTAAATCCGTTTGCCGCAGCCTCTGACGGCTCATTGAATGTCGGCTCAATAGGCATACTTATCTGGGTAGCCATTGCCTACAATCTCTATTATGCCGTCGCTTATCCTTTCTACTATACTTCCCATAGCGCCCTCATCAACTTATCAACTCGTAATTCCAAGCACCGCGGTCTTCTCGGTACTGTCTCTATGGCTACTGGTTTAGCCGCCGTCGGTGTCACCAGCATGATTCTTCCTTTCTTCATCGACCTTCTCTTTGTCACTGACAAAGCGACCGGTGCTGTCGACTTTGCCGCTTCCAACAATGCCTGGAAGATCTTCACTATCGCTTTAGTTGTCATCTCTGCCTTAGGTATTCTTCTCGAGTATTACTTCACCCGTGAACGTATCACCGAAGAGCAGTACAGTCTTCAGGCCAGCAATCCGACTAAGGCCAAGAAACCTGCTACTACCAAACAGCAGGCCAAAGCCTGTATGTCTGATAAGTATTGGTGGATCATCATTCTCTTATTCTTCTTCTATCAGTTAGGCGGTATGCTGAAGAACAACTCTCAGCTCTACTTCTGCCAGGCCTGGTTCACTGATGAAAATGGTCTCTATTCGATTGCAACCGGCGGTCAGCGTTCTGGTACTATCTCCATTCTCGGTTCTATTCCGACTGCTCTTGGCATGTTGATTGTCTGGCCTATCGCCAACAAGATCGGCAAGTCCAAGACTATCGTCTTAGGCGGTGTTGTTGCCGTATTAGGCGGATTGATCGGTATTATCGATCCTTCCAACTTCGGTCTTGTCTGTGCTTCCTTCATCGTCAAGGCTTTAGGCGGAGCTCCTGCCATGTATATCTCTATGGCTCTCTTAGCTGATGTTCTTGATCACAATGAAGCTGTTCACGGATTCAGAAGCGATGGTCTGACAATGACAATCTATGGCGCTATCATGATCGGTATGAACGGTATTGCCAATGGTATCATCAACGGTCTTCTCTCTGCCACCGGATATAACAGCTCTTCCATTGCCGGCTTTGCCAGCGATGGTGTCAGAACTGCTATGAGTTGGGCCTTTATCGGCGGTGAGACTATCTGCTACGGCATCATTGCCCTTATCGTCATCTTCATGGGTGTTGAGAAGTTCTCAGCTATCGATCACAAGGCTATCGTCGAAGATCAGAAGAAGGAAGCTCTTGAACAGGGCGTTCCTTATGTTGAGCCTTCTGTCCGTTTGGCTGAAGAGCAGGCTAAGGCTGAAGAAGATTCAGAGAAAGCCTTCTTAGTCGAACTGGAAAGAAAGTGCCAGAAGAAGAATCTTAATTTCGAAGAAGAAAAGAACAAGTATTTCACCACTAAAGCTGAAAATGAAAAGAAGGCAGCTGATAAGAAGGCTTTAGCTGACGCTAAGAAATTAGAACAGGAAAAGACCAAGGCTGAACTTCTTCTCAAGAAGGAAGAAGACAGAAAGACTAATCTCAAAGCCAAGTGCGAAGCTGAACATCTCGACTTCAACGAAGAAGAAAAGAAGTATGAGGATGCTAAGAAACAGGCTCTTGAGGAGAAGAAGAAGATTGAGGCTGCCAAGGAAGCTGAAATTGAAACTGCCTTCCTTGAAATGCGTGCCAAAGCCAGAGGCGCTAACGCCTAGTAAATAGTTGTTATCTCGTGCTGTTGATAATTTTGTTCCCCTTAGTTATCAAGAGCGGAAATAAAAGAAAGAGCCCTATTCTGGGCTTTTTCTTTTGTCTTTGATAAAATTATCAATAGTTTGATGGAACGATCTCATTACCAGTTATTCGTTAAAAGGATCTTGTTATCAAAAAGAAGGCTTGTGATCTTTATTAGAACCTGATGAATGATATTGAGATCATTCTGTTTATTTATCAGATTATTGAATCAACTTTATGTTAATAAAGGATAGGAATAAACAAAGTCTTCTTTTTAAATCTTGTTTATAGATGGACAGATAATTAAACAGAAAACAAAAAGAAGTGGCGGTTACAAAATAGAAATCCGTAATGGCCATTTCGTTTTTTATGTGCGGGCAGGTCTTCATCTAAGTCTTCTTCATCCCTGTCTTGTTCATGTTCTCCTTCATTATTACAACCCCTATCGGCCTGTATTGTCCTTTTTATACGAAACTTTACTTTATGGCGACTGGAGGTTGTATCTAGACGCATCAAGGCTTCTCAGATAATGAAAGAAAAGAGTCGATTCCTCCTGCTTTTCGATGGCAGATTTCAGAAATATAACAGAGGGACAGTTTTTGTGCTAAAATAAGATTTAGTAAAAGCCCTCCAGACAAGAGTATTTTACCAAAACGCTCCAGGTCAGATTCCTGGGGCAATTTTTTTGTTCAAAAGAAAAGAGGCGGTTCCGAATTTTTATTTCGTAACCGCCTCTTTCATACTTCTTTTATCTTATCTACTTAGAAGCCTTAGGTTTGTGGTTTTCAGGATGTTTCTTCTCATCGACTAAGTAATAGGCTGTGAATCCGATACCGACAGCGGCACCGGCATAGAGGACACCGGCAATACAGCCGACTAAGATTCTCCAAGGAGCGATATCACGATAGGAAGTAGAACCAGGGGCGATTCCGTTGTAGGCGTTGGAATTAACGACAGTGAAGCACATATTCTTGATAGCCTGTCTGAAGACGTGTTTTGCAGTGTCGGAAGTATAGTCTGCGAAGAAGTTGATGTTGGCAGGTGTTCCAGTCCAGCTGGCATTGAGGAGGAAGTCGTTTCCGGCTCTTAACATGGCATCGTGATTGACAGCAGGACCGAAGTCAGTGATGACCATTCCCTGGAATCCCCATTCGTCTCTTAAGACGGAAGTGGTCAGAGAATAGTCAGATGAACCCATGGTGGTTCTAAACATCGTGAAGGTGGTCATGATGGCAGAGCAGCCTCTGACAACCTTGGAAGACTTGGTTCCCTTAGAATCGGAAGTGTAATTCAGAGTGCTTCTGGCTTCTTTGACACAGATTTCGAAGGGCTTGAGGTAGACTTCACGTAAAGCCTGCTCGTTGACCCACATACTGCCTAACATACGATGAGTTTCCTGTTCATTCAGGGCGAAGTGCTTGATGTAGGCATAGCAGCCTTCATCAGCTGAGCCGGAGACGATATTAGCAGAGAGTTTACCGGATAAGACAGCATCTTCGGAATAGTATTCGAAGTTACGTCCGCCAAAGGCGGTACGATGAGTATCCATACCAGGAGCATACCAACCGGAGATTCCGTAGGTGATGGCTTCCTGTCCGATTGATGAACCCATTTCTTTGGCTAAAGTCTTATTCCAGGTAGAGGCGATGACGACTTCTGAGCAATAGGCGTTCATCAGGAAGTTAGAAGACTTGTCCATGAAGGAGGAGAAGCCGGCAGGACCGTCGTAGTCCTTGGTGGATACCTTGCCGACTGCAGTAAGCTCAGCGGTGTTATAAGCGCCATAGTAGAGCAT
>DHDT01000035.1:18488-20284 GCA_002399505.1 Caryophanales bacterium UBA4869
GTATCCCACTCAGGATCATAATAGCTCTTGGCTCTCATGTTGGAGAGAGTGTATCCGGAGTTTTCAACCTTGACTTCAGAGTTGTCATAGGCTCTAGATCCTTCGACGTTTCCTAATTCTTTATTGGTGTTGACGTCGAATCCGGCTTCACTCATGCTGTTGTAGTTAGTTACATAAGCAGAACCTAAATCCTTGCTTGAAGAAGTGGGTGCTGTAGGCATAGTTGAAGCAAAGTTGCTTCTTGACATATTTGTCATACCAGCCTCATTCATATAGGAATTCATCTCTTCGAACTGATTGGTGGCAGCGACGAACTTGGCATTGGTGTCAACCTGAGTTTTTTCAGGAGTGTCAGTCGCGGTTCCGTCGTTATTCAAGATAGCCTGACCGTCTTTTTCTGACTGACGGGGATTAGCTGAATCATAGATTATGGTGTCAGAGATATTTATGTCTTTGTTTCCCCAGGAGTCATGAGAGTTCTTGCCGGCATAGATCTTATAGTCACCTGACTCTAAGATGTAGCAGCCTTTGGTACCATCTGAATTGCTGTGTTTATAGGAATAGGAAGCCATCTCATCGATTTCAAAGGAGACAGTGATCTCCTGGCTCTTTCCGGCAGCCAGAGTATCAGTCTTTCCGAATTCAATCAGGTTCTTAGAGGACTTTTCGATTCCGTTTTCACTGTCATAGGCAGTATAGGGAGAATCATAGTAGATTTCGACGACATCCTTGCCGGCAACAGTACCGGTATTGGTGACTTTGACAGTGGCGGCGATTTCGTTTCCGTTTCTGGTTACAGAAGTAAGCTCCTGATTGAAGGAGGTGTAGCTTAAACCATAGCCGAAGGGATAGACGACCTTATCGGCATAGGTGATGATGTTAGTGGCAGCAGCAGTTTCATAATACTTGTATCCGACATAGATGCCTTCTTCATACTCGAAGTAACCGACTTTGGTTGTTCCGTCTTTTCCGGTGATGTTGTTATAGGTGAAGTCACCGAAGTTCAAAGTGGCCGGATCAGTCTTAAGAGAGGCGGGATAGATGTCGGCAGTTTTTCCGCTGGGGTTGATCTTTCCGCAGAGGATGTCAGCCATCGACTGGAAGCCAGTCGATCCGGGACCTCCGACCCACAGGATAGCGTCAACGCTGTCTTTTAACGCACCAGTCTCTAATTCTCCTAATTCCATGACGTTTGAGGAGTTGATGATAACGATGGTCTTCTTGCAGTTGTCATGGGAGAATTTGATGGTGTTCCTTTCATAATCGGTCAGAGCTAACTGATGTTTGGTTCCATCGGCATAGGCGTCAGCTTTTAAGTCCTGACCTTCCTGACCGCCTCTGGAGATGAAGACGATGCCGGTTTCGTTGCTGACACTGCCTTCATGACCCGTATAGATAGAAGGATTGATGTAGTAGATAGTATTGGTTCCACCAAAGGAGGTGGCAATCGGAGTAGTTCCCTCAGCGGCAGCTAATTGTTCGATAGTGGCACCCTCGGTTAAGTTTCCGATTGTGGAATTGACAGTGAAGTCATTGGCGAGAGCTTCTTTCGGGGTGACGATATAGTCTTGAGTGGAATCGACATTTCCGGAACCGGAGCCGCCGTAGACAGGTGACTTATAGCCGGCACCGAAAGGAGCGACATTGCTCTTTTCAGCTAAGGGAAGTGTATTGTTGCTGTTCTTTAAGAGTACGAATCCATCATCGCATAACTTCTTCGTTGTTTCTGATCCGGCAATACGGGAATCAGTAGTTGAAGAGTATTTCTTGGTGTTGTATTCAGTATCCCAGTCTTC
>DHDT01000035.1:20449-20902 GCA_002399505.1 Caryophanales bacterium UBA4869
GAAACGGTCTCCGACGATTGGCAGAGCGATAGCTAAAGCTAGGCAGACTGTCGACACAGGAACAAGAATAGCGGCAAACTTACCGGCTCTCATTCTGAGCTTCTTCGGCTTCTTTACTTCATTCTTCTCATTTTCTTCCATGCTCATTTCCTCCTTAAGGAACAACCAATATGAAAATCGGTTATCTGTAAGCGGTAACAAATTAACATGAATAAGAAAAGGGCTGAGTGTTTCAGCCCTTGTTGGTTGTTTTTTGGCCGTAACTGGAAGAAAGCTATTCTTTGATCGGAAGGGTGATATTTACGTTGAATATATCATTTTCCTGCGAAAATACGATAGTTCCGTTATATTTATTAACGATGTAGGCCATCGACTTAGAGCCATAGCCGTGGAGGTCTTTTCTATCTTTGGTCGTCTGAGGCAGACCATCGACGAAGGTGACCTGGTTCTTGC
>DHDT01000035.1:21038-21354 GCA_002399505.1 Caryophanales bacterium UBA4869
GTAGTTATCGATATGAATGAGAAGGAAGCCCATGCTGGTCTTGATATTGATGACGATGTTTCTGTTTTCAATCTCTTCATTTTCTAAGGAATCGATGGCGTTGTCGAGGGCATTTCCGAAGATNNNTCTTTGATGAAAGACAGCTTTGTTCCGTCAGCCATGCAGGTGATGGTTATCTTGTGTTTTGCACAGTAGAGAGAACGGTCAGAGAGGACAGTGTCTAAGGCCTTGTTGCCGGTTTTTGTCGCTGTGTTGAAGATCCTCGTGTCTTCCTCTAAGGAATCCAAAGAGGATTTGATTTCCTCTGAGTCGGTCT
>DHDT01000035.1:21460-21914 GCA_002399505.1 Caryophanales bacterium UBA4869
ATGAGTCGGTCTTTTCTTTCAGTATTCTGATGCTGTGACGGATATCGTGAACCTTCATGCTGATAAGCTCATAGTTCTTCTGATTGCGGATGTTGTTTTCGTTTTCAGTCTCTAGCACCTGTTCCAGGTTCTTCTTCTCCATTTCAAGGGAAGTATTGCTGAAGACATTGAATTCCAGCAGAAGACATAGTCCGCAGGCGATGATCGCATAGATTCTAGTCGAGACGCTTTCATCGGTCTTTCCGGTCACTATCGCCGAACCCATCGTTGAATACATGCTGAGGACATAGACGATGCCTAAGACTATCAAAAGAACAGATATGAAAACCCAGTTGTTGATCAAGGCGGTGAATTTGGGCTCGATCAGTTTCACAAAGATGAAGTAATAGGCGGTATAAGTGAACAGATAAGGAACAATAAAGATTGTCCATTGAAGAGCCATATTAGTCGGTTC
>DHDT01000035.1:22027-29146 GCA_002399505.1 Caryophanales bacterium UBA4869
GCTTCCGCCCGCCTGTAAAAATATCAGAGCATTGAAATTATCAGTCAGGTTTTGAATAGTGTAGGCGGCAGCGGTGAAGAACAGTGCTTCCTTGACAGTGATCTTGAAGATGGAGAAGACCAAAACAGCAGTCAAAAACATGATGAAGAAGAAGTGAGTATAGAACCAAGTACCTATTCTGAGGTTTTCGCTGTATTCGGTAATGAGCATATTTAAACCGGTATAGACGATAAGACCTAATAAGAGACGAAGATAAAAGTGATCTCTTTTCTCAATCTTTGACACGAAGGCCAGAGAGGCCAAGACCAGAGGAATGATGAAACGGACGAAATTATACCCAATGACAGACCAGTTCATAAATATGCTCCTAAATAACGTGTGAAGTCTTTTTCAAAATCACGTTTTCTTCCTCGACTGACTGGAAGTTACTGATTGTTGACGATGATCGAGTCTTTTTTGATCATGGTGACAAACTTGAGATTGATGAGATAACAGTTATTGCATTTGGAGAAACCTTTTAAGTTAAGCTTTTCTTCCATCGAAGACAGAGAAGATCTCTTTGATCGATAGATGCTGTTATCTTCCATATGATAGAAGAGATCATGGTTTCTGACTTCGACAAAGGTGATAGAGGGAATCAGGATCTTTCTCAATCCATTTTCATCATTGAACAGGACATATTCGTCAGCGTTGAGACAAAGTTTCTTAATCGCCTTATTCAATAATTCATTCATCATGAACTGAGTCACCGGCTTTAACGCATAGCCGACAGCATCGACTTCATAGCCTTTGACAGCGTATTGTGATGCCTTGGAGGCAAAGATTATCTGAACTCTCTTATCGAGTTCTCGGATTTTTGTCGCGGCATCAAGACCGTTCATATAAGGCATCTCAATATCGCTGACGATAATATCAAAACCCGGCTCATAGTTATTGTAGAACTTGAGTCCGTCTTCAAAACTGGTTATTGAAAAACTTATCCGAGTATCTTTTTGATACCGGCTGAGTTTTTGCATAATGCTTTTCGAGTCTTCTTTTGAGTCTTCGACTAGTGCCAGTTTATACATATATTTTCAATTCTAGCATTAAATTCCTTATTTAAAAGACATAAAAAGAAATAGAAGGAGAGAATTTTATCAGATTGAATAGTCAATCAACTATGTATCGACGGTTATGGACGATATTTGAACCATTCTTTCTTATCGAAAGAAACCTGAATAATTCGTGATTTAGGGAAGATCTTCTCACAGGGAGAGGGACCGTCCAGCCAATTGACGCCGATTTCGTTTTCTCTGACTGAGAGAACACGGAATTCTCTGATTCCTAAGCCGTGGGCTGTGCAGTCAAAACGGACGAAGTTTCCGACTGTCACTCCATAACGGACACCGGTTGTGACTCCTAAGGGGAGATCAGTGGAGACGGAATCTAAAAGCTTGTAGCGTCCACGATGCCAGACCTTCTCAATCAGGAAGGCAAAACCTAAGACATGAGCGCCCATATCGGAAATCAGTGAATACATGGAAAAATATAAGGAACCGCCGCAGATGGCGCTTCCGACTATCAAGACACCATCGTCTTTGTGAAAGTATTCTCCTGATTCTACTAAGCCGTCATAGGGATTTAGAATGACGACACCCAGACCTAATTCATAGGCCAGAGCGGAGGCAAAAGTCGTATCGCCTGAAGGGCAGACGACAGTGGTAAGTCTTTTGTCTAAAGGAGTAAGCTTCCTGACTAAAGTCTGAACGGCATACTTAAAGCCGTCTCTGTCTGATAAAAGAGGCTTGATGTCTTTGAAGGTATCTCCTTCTTTGGAGACAATCAAACGGTCGAATACGCTGTCATCGGTCATTATCTGTTGCCTTTCTTATCATCTTTTGAATGATGTTTATCGGTTACTTCTTTGGTGATTCCCACCAGGGCATCATATACTTCCTTATTGGTGGCATCGGGGTTTGCTTTGACAAAGTTATCGAATTCCTCGATGATATCGCCCATATAAGGCTCTTCATATTCTTCTTCGAAATTCTGAGTTTCTTCTTTTTCTTCATGATCGTCAACCTTGACGGTGTTGTTGTCGGTCATATAGGCCGGATAGGAATCATCGAGTTTCAGGTATTCGTTCTTTCTCTCGAAGTAGGAGAAGAGAACTCGGAGATGAACAGCGATGTCTTTTAAGGCATCGAAGATGATGGCGCTGATTTCTTTTTCTTTGTTTTCATATTCTCTGGGAGCCTCTACTTTGATGTTCAGACGGAAATTTGTCTGTTCGATTCCGTTGTGGATGATAAAGGATTCAGGAGCAAAGAATTCCAGTTCTTCTTCGCTTATGTTATAAGCTTCTACCAGTTTTTTATGAAGTTTCTTGGTCGTCTCGATAGCCTCGTAGTTGTCCATGCCTAACAGTGAAACGATTATCATATGTTATCTCCTTTATATGGCTTCTGAGCCAGGGTCGACGTCAATGCTTATCTCTACGTCTCTGTTTGCCAGTCTGATAGTCTTGATTCCGTCTAAGATAGGACTGCATTCATCCCATGATTTATATTTTAACAGGATATTGCGATAATATCTCCCATTGATGAAAGGAATATAGGGAATACTGGGTCCATAGATATTGAATCTCTTGTTTCCGATAGCCTCGACTAGGTAGTTCTTGAGAAGAAAAGCCACTTCTTCACAGCGGGAAAGATCTACTGATTTGACGATGATCGATGTCAAAAGGGTATAGGGAGGGTATTGGTATTTCCGTCTTTCTTCCATCTCTTTCTCATAGAAGGATTCATAGTCCTGATAAGCGGCTTTTTTTATAACTTCGTTATCGGGAACATAGGTCTGAATAAGACAGCGACCTTTTTTCAGTCCTCTTCCGGCTCTTCCGACAAACTGACTGATTAAATCAAACGTATCTTCTGATGCGAGGTAAGTTGGCATTCGTAAGGAGGTGTCGGCATCGAGAATGGCGGCTAAAGTGACATTCTGAAAGTCGTGTCCTTTGGAGATGACTTGAGTTCCTACTAGAATATCGCTTCCGTTATCGGCAAAATCATGAAGAACTTCATGTCTTACTTCTTTTGAGGAGACATCAGAGTCAAGTCTTTGGATTCTTGCTAACGGGAAGAGAAGACAAAGCTCGTCATAGGCTCTTTCGGTTCCGTATCCGATAGTCAGGAAGTCTTTGCTTTTGCAGGCGCACTGATAGTCGTGGATACTTACTTCATATCCGCAGTGATGACAGCGGAGCGTATCACTTCTCTTGTGGTAGTTTAAAGGTATGTTGCAGTTTGGACAAAGGGCGGTGCTATGACAGTTTCGGCACAGATAGATAGGAGAATAGCCGCGGCGGTTGATAAGAACCATCGTCTGCTCTTTCTTCTCCAGATTGTTTTTGATTTCCTTGATCAGTTTTGTAGAAAGCATCGAAGAAATACGAGGATCGAGAGAAGAAGAATCATTCATATTGACGATGAGAAGTTCCTTGTCCTGATTGAGAGAGAAACGCTTTTTGAGATAGAAGATATCATAGATGCCTTTCATCCCTTTGGCTCGGTCGATGATTCTGGGAGTTGCAGAACCCAGTATTACTTTGCAGTCTTCGATTTCGCTTCTTATCTGACTGACCTTTATCGCATCATAATAAGGATCTTTATCCTGCTTATAGGCTGAGGAGTGCTCTTCGTCGATGATGATAATTCCTAGATCTCTTATAGGGGCAAAGACCGCCGATCTTGTTCCCAATACTACTTTGGTTTCACCGGATGATATCCTTTGGTATTCGTCATATTTTCTTCCCTCACTTATAGAGGAATTGAGGATGGAGAGATTGTCTTTGAAGAAAGCGGCAAAGCGATAGGACATGTTGTCTGTCAAAGCAATCTCTGGTACTAATATCAAAACGCCTTTTCCCTGTTTGAGGTATTCTTCAGCTAATTTTATATATACTTCCGTCTTTCCAGATCCGGTCACACCTTCGAGAATGATGGTTTTTTTCTCACTTTTCAGTATAGAAGAAAAGACAGCCTTCTGTTCATCGGTCAAAAAGAAGTCTTTGAGTTTCTTTGCCTCTAATTCTGGTATTCGGGAAACGGGTATGTCTCTTTCTTCAAGACAGTTCTTGGAAATCAGTTTCTTAAGGGAAGACTTGGCAGTGATGTTTGATTCTCTGATTCCGTCTTTTTCCTTTTGAATCTTCTGGTATAGAGCCATCTCGTTTTTTGAAAGGACTGTATCTAGTGACAGAGGAAGGACAAAAACGTATCTGACGGTTCTGCTCTGGGGTTTTGTCAGGGCACTGTCTTTCGGTTTCAATGAAGGAGGAAGAAAAGCCGACAGGACTTTTATCAGGTCGGATTTAAAGTAGGCGGATACTTCATGTGCTAACTGAATAAGCTTATCAGTGAGAAGGGGTTCATTATCGACTTTCTTCTGAATCTTGGCTAATTTGATATCGTTCTCTTTTTCGTATTCCTGTAGGTCCTGATCGATGACTTTAGGTTCTTCTAAGACAAAGCCGATAGTGGAATGGGAGTTTCCAAAGCTGACTAAAACTCGCATTCCCTGTTTAATTGAGGAATCATCGGTGTAGTAATCAAAAGGGCGGTCTAAAGAAACGACCGCTCTTCCTATGAGTACTTTGACTAGATAGAACATTGGAGACTAGCTCCTCTTAAGGTCTTTTTATAACGTAATCAGCAGGTGTAGGTCTGCCTTCTTCAACTGCATCGACATAGGCGATTCTGTTGTCGATAACCTGCAGTAATCTTTTTGCTGTCTTGTTGATGGTGTAATTGGTAAGAGAGACATCATAGTCTTTCTTATAGTCGATTTCCTTCTTGGCTTTCTCAAGACGTTCTTGGATTTTTTCTTCTTCTTCGGTATGACGCATACGAATACGTCTTTCCAGTTCTTCGTTATTGGGAGGCATGATAAAGACAGCTAAAGTATACATGCCAGGATACATCTTCATTACTTTCTCAGCACCTTCGACATCGATTTCCAAGACGATGCTTTTACCTAATTTGAGGTTGTCATCGACATATTTCTTGGGAGTTCCATAATAATATCCGCAGTATTCGACATACTCCAAAAAGTCATTGTGTTTGATATGCTGAGCAAACTCACTTTGACTGACAAACTGATATTCACGTCCATTCACTTCTTTGAGACGGCGGGGTCTGGTTGTCATTGAAATTGAAAAGGCGGCAGGAAGTGTCCTGTCACGATTCAGTTTCTTGACTAGCGTCCCTTTTCCGACACCTGAAGGGCCGGAGATGATAATTAATAAACCTTGTTTCATTTGTTTTATTTTAACACGAAACTAACAGAATATTAAACGATACTGTTATTTGCGTCTGTTATTTTTGATTCTTTCGACTTGTTGTCTCAATACTGAAAGAGTTTCTTCTCTGAGATGATTGTCTTTGCTGACAATCGTCGCAATTCTTGCCTGTCTGTTCATGAAATAGAAGGCCTTCTTGTCTTCAAAGGCTTTGTTGAAGGCGACAAAAGGATATTCACCTTTTTGAGTTGGTATTCCTGCCTGTTTGTCTTTGGGTATGGCGATGATGAGAATTCTGGTTTTGCAGACACAGTAGTGACTGTCAAATATCTGATAGCTCTTCTTGGCCTGAGAATAAAGAGTAAGAGGATTGACGACGAAGATCATGATGATATCCATAACTAGGAACATGGCGCTTGCAATCAGGATATAGAAGGAGATGGGGTCGTTGGGATCACGGCTATAGGTTATAGAGAAGATGACAATCAGGGCGATAGAAAGAAGAACAGTGAAGATGTTCATGATATTGGTAGTCATCAGCATTGCATATTTGAAGAAAACACTGAAAGAAGAAGGTACTTCCCTGTTGATATCTTCTATCAGGTCTTCGGGAGGTACAAAACCATTCTCCTCTTTAGGAGCCTGGGTCTCTTCTTGATATTCTTCGTTTTTCTTGTCTTCGGGATTATATATAATCATATTATCTATATTATAGAGTATCAGAAAGTCAAAGTCTAAATAGTGATTATTCTATTTTCACTATATTTTGAAAATAAGCTGTCGATTGGGCTTTGTCGGCAAAGAAGAATTAAGAAGAATCAAGTCTTAGTTTTTGATATGAGTGACTTATTTATACGTTAAGAGAACCTTTGATCTCTTTCTTATGATATTTCTCTAAGCGGGGTAGAGCTTCTTCTTTGATGAAATCATCAACCTGAGAAGGAGCGCGTCCGATGAATTTGAGAGGATTGATGATATTGTCTATCTCCTCTTCTGACAATTTGAATAAAGAATCTTGTTTGATCAGGGACAGAAGACGGTTTTCCTTTCCTTCTTTCACTTCATCGGCACAGAGCTGAGAATACTGTCTTAGTCTTTCGTGCAATACTTGGCGGTCTCCGCCTTTTCTGACGCTTTCCATCATGATATTTTCGGTGGCGATGAAGGGCAGGTTTAAAGTGACGTGGGTTTCGATGACTTTCTGATTCACGACTAAGTTATCGGTGATGTTCATATAGACGTTCAATATGGCATCGACTGTCAAGAACATCTCCGATATAGTCAGTCTTCTGTTGGCGGAGTCATCCAGTGTTCTCTCTAAAAACTGGGTACCGCTGGTGAATGAGGAATTTAGGGAGCTTATCATCACATATCTTGCTAAACCGCCCATTCTTTCAGCTCTCATCGGATTTCTTTTGTAGGGCATGGCACTTGATCCGACCTGGTTTTTCTCAAAGGGCTCTTCTATTTCCCGATAGGATTGAAGAATACGAAGATCGTTAGAGAACTTATAGGCTGAGGCTGCTACTCCGGAAAGAGAATTCAATATATAAGTATCCATCTTTCTTGAATAGGTCTGACCGGTTACACTGGCCGGTTTTTCAAATCCCATCTTATGGACTATCATCTCATCTAGTTTTTTGACTTTGTTCTCGTCTCCTAAGAACAAGTCAAGAAAACTGGCCTGAGTGCCTGTAGTTCCTTTGCATCCTAAAGGTCTCATATTATCCATCTGATATTGGATGTTATCCATATCCATGCAGATCTCATTCATATAGAGGGTGGCTCTTTTTCCGATGGTGGTAAGCTGTGCTGGCTGCAGGTGAGTGTAGCTTAAACAG
>DHDT01000035.1:29243-33990 GCA_002399505.1 Caryophanales bacterium UBA4869
GTGAGTGTAGCTTAAACAGGGAAGACTTCTGTATTTTTCGGAAAAAACTCTGAGATTATCGAGAACTTGGGCAAGTTTTGAAAGAATAAGCTTCATTCCTTCTTTTTCGATGATGCTGTCGGTATTGTCATCGACATAACAGGAAGTAGCACCTAGATGGATGATTCCTTTGGCAGTGGGGCATTTGACTCCATAGGCATAGATTCTAGCCATGACATCATGGCGGATTTCTTTTTCCTTTGAATTGATGCAATCATAATCGACGTCATCGATATGATTCTTCAATTCATCGATCTGTGTCTGAGTTATATTCAGACCTAATTCTTTTTCAGCTTCGGCCAGATAGACCCATAATTTCCGGAAAGTCTTTTCTTTCATCTCCTCTGAAAACAGATACTGCATTTCCTTAGAGGCATAACGGGTAGAAAGAGGAGAGACATAAGAACTGTTGATTGAGTCTTCCATGGTTATTTCCTTTCCTTGTCAAAGATATCAGGATGCTCGTCTATGAATCTCATCAAGGTGTCTCGTAGGTCTTCTTTCGCATGTTTTTTAAGATTTTCGATATCATCGCTCTTATTAGATAAAGGAAGGAGATAGGTGATACCGTTTTCTTTCAAAGTCTCTTCCTGAGTGAAATCTATCTTGCCGCCTATTGCCAGAACAGCGACCTTGTTTATTTTAGAATATTTGGCTATGGCAATCACGCCTTTTCCGAAAAGAGTGCTTTTATCGATGTGTCCTTCTCCGGTTATGACTAAGTCAGCCTCTTTGACCAGAGTATTGAAATCTATTTTATCTAGGATAGTGTCAGCTCCTTTCTGAATTGAAGAATCAAAGTAGGCCCTGAAGGCTTCTCCTAAGCCTCCGGCTGCTCCCATGCCTTTGTCTTTTGAATAATCTCTTCTCTTAGCGGCAGTAATCAAAGCGTTGAGATGTCTCATGTTTTCTTCGAAAAAGGGAAGATCTTCAAGTCGGGCTCCTTTTTGTCTGGCATAGACATAAGTAGCTCCGTTTTCTCCTAAGAGCGGATTGTCGACATCGGTCATAATCGTGAATCTTGAGCTTAGAACTCTTGAATCTATGCCTGATTCATCGATTCTGACAATGTCTTTTAAAGTTCCACCGCTTGGAAGAAAAGCTTCGCCTTTGGCATTCAAGTATCTGATACCAAGACCAGATAACATACCTGTTCCTAAGTCGTTTACGCAGCTGCCGCCTAAACCGACTATGAATTTATCTGCGCCTTTATTCAGAGCGTCTTTGATCGTCTCTCCTAAACCATAGCTTGTAGTCGAGAAAGGATCTGCTTCTCCTTTCTTAAGAAGAATCAGTCCACAGCTCTTGGCAGATTCGATGACACATTCGTTATTTCTCAGAAGATAACTGCTTTTAATTCTTCTTGTTCTATTTGGAGAAGTGACTGTTATTTCTTCTTTGTGATAGCCACTTTCGTTTTGATTGAAAGCGTCGATAGTTCCTTCTCCTCCGTCTGCCAAAAGATAAGAAGACAGAATTATGTCTTTATGTTTTTTCCTTATGGTATCAAAGATAATCTGATTGCTCTCCCTAGAACTCATCGTTCCTTTGAAAGAGTCAGTTATGATTATGATTTTCATATGCTTCTATTATCTTACCAATAGGACTGTTTGTGATACACTTATCTAGGTATAGAGGGGGTAATTATGGCTAGAAACAACAAATCGGCTAATAAGACCATTCTTATTATGGAAGGCGTGATGTTCGTAGTTGTCGGAATATTGTTCTGCTGTTCAGTCAATGCCGGATATCTGCTGAATGTCTTTATCGGAATCGTCCTTTTGATAGCCGGGATTTTCTCACTGGGTTCCTGTATGTTCCTAAAAAGGACGACTATGGCACCGGAAGGACTGGTTTCAGCCTTTATCATCGCCTTAGGTGTTCTTTGCTTTATCGAGGATCTTCATTTCATAGAATTGATAATTCTCTTCATGATTGTTTTAGGATCCATCTTCTTAGCCGATGGCTTATTGGGATTGTCAGTCTTTAAAAGAAGAACGATTCCTATGGTCACTGAGATGGTTATCGGTGTCTTTGCCTTTGTATTAGGCATGTGTCTGTGGTTCATCCCTTCCTTTGGAAAGTTCGCCGAGATTGTCATGGGAGTTATCTTGATTATTGCCGGTCTGTTCTATTTGGTTTCTGCTTTGTATCCTAAGGCCTATATTGTCATCGATGATTGATAGAAAACTAGAATACCAGCATCTGAATCACGATTCTCTTCCTCCTTTTTTTGATGGAGAATCAGAGATTATCATCCTGGGTTCTTTTCCTTCTGTTCAGTCAAGACTTGATGGCTTTTACTACGCCTATAAGACAAACAGGTTCTTTCCTGTTCTTGCATCTCTATTTGCAGAAGACGTGCCTTTGACGATTGAAGAACGGAAAGAATTTCTTAAAAAGCACCATATCGCATTATTTGATGTCATCAAAGAATGCGATATCAGAGGCTCACAGGACAGTTCAATTAAAAACGTTATTCCTAATGATATAGAGGCTATTATCTCAAGCTGTCATATTAAGGCTGTATTCACAACTGGTAAGACTGCTTCTTCTTTATATCGTGATTATATCGGAGAAGATAACATTTATCTTCCTTCTCCTTCAGCTGCAAATGCCAGCATGAGTCTTGGTGATCTTAGTAAAGCCTATTCGGTGATTCTAGACTTTATATCAGATTGATAATCGAGGTGTTTTTTGCTAATATCTTTAGTCGTTGGGCCTGTAGCTCATTTGGGAGAGCGTCTCGTTCGCAACGAGAAGGTAGTGGGTTCGATCCCCATCAGGTCCACCAAATGGTCGCCAGACGCACACTCATTTGATACTCGTATCAAAAGGGCGGTTTGCGTTAAGGTTTGCTATCACTAAGCCGATGAAGCCTAGCATTAAGTGAACCATAATAGAAAGAGAGTCTCCCAGGCTCTCTTTTTTTGTGAGTGGAGATTTCCACTCAACCCGCCACCCTCGTCGGTGGCGTTTTTCTTTCTCTAAAATTGTCGCCACCGACTATTTAAAAACAAGGCCACAAATCGGGAAAAGTTTCCATTAATAGTGGGGAGACTTTTGATTTGTGGGTACGAATTCAGGGATTTTAGTTCCATTTATAGTGTGGGGAAGCGTGAGCGTTTCTTTTAATTATTTGAATTATTTTGAAATCCGATGGAAACTTTTTGGCTTTTTCCAGCCTTTTAAGTGAAGGGATTATTTAAGAAAGTTAAGTTTTGGTCTTTTTCCAGCCTTTTAAGTAGAGAGGTGTTTAGCGTGGGAGTAAAGGAGGGCGTGTATTTGGAAGATAAAGAAAATGAATCGAAGGAGATTGATGAGGTAAGCAAGGAAGTCTATGTGGACGTTCTTTCGGCGATGATCCATAAGGCGTTCAGTCAAGATCACAGAGGACTGACGGAACAGAGCATTGAAAGAAAAAGACGAATTCTGGGTGGCAGAATTCAAGAACCACATAGTAAGATTTAACGATCAGGAATGCAAAATTTTGCTTAAAAAAGGGAACAGGATAAGCGGGTGTTGCATTCTGCAGCAATCCTTATCTCCTCGCTGGCTCGGCAGTGGGAAACCCACATGACGATTTTAAGACGAAATAATTAGAAGACTTTGGGTGAATGCTATAAGAATGCTATAATAATAAACAAATGAAGGAGAATTATGTATGGAACAACCAAAATGGAATGAGTATATGCTCCCTGAATTACGTTTTCTTGCTGACAATAAGATGCACAATAGAAAAGAAATCATCGAGAATGCTTTCAAGAGCATGGGCCTCGATGAGAGTTTGATGAATGATACTGTTTCAGGAGGAGAACCTGTTTATCTCAATCGTGGTGGATGGGCCCTTACATATTTGAAACAGTCGGGTCTTGTTGATTCCCCTAAGAGAGCATCATTCATGATTTCCAATTTAGGAAAAGAACCTTTAATAAAAAACCAAATGTTCTAAATGAAAAAGGTTTATTTTCTTATCCAAAATACCAAGAATTCATTGCTCGATCTCGTGGGAAGAGCAAAAACCATGACAATAAGATAAATGAAGATGAC
The DNA here is from genome assembly GCA_002399505.1 of Caryophanales bacterium UBA4869. Taxonomy (GTDB): domain Bacteria; phylum Bacillota_I; class Bacilli_A; order RFN20; family CAG-288; genus Enterosoma. The sequence continues at coordinate 33,333 of DHDT01000035.1, forward strand.
ATAGAATCAAAGCTGACACCAGAGGAAATGATTAGCAATGCACAAAAGCAAATTAGAGCACAAGTTTGCACTGACCTTTTGGAAAAAGTCAGACAAATGGATCTATCTTCTTTTGAAAACCTTGTAATTAATATCTTGGTTTCGATTGGCTATGGCAATGGAACCACCAATAGCGGAATACATACTGGAAAAACCGGTGATGGCGGAATAGATGGCGTCATCAATCAGGATAAATTAGGTCTTGACACAATATACATTCAAGCCAAGCGATATAAAGAAGGAAACAATGTTACAGGACACGATGTCCGTGACTTTGTTAAGGCACTTCAAGGCAGGGAAAGCAAAGGATCACGTAAAGGCGTCTTTATTACGACCTCTGATTTCACTAAAGAAGGCAAGGAATATGCTGATAGAATCAAAGATGGGAAAGTAGTTCTTATTAATGGCGAAGATCTAGCAAATTTAATGTATGACAACGATGTTGGTGTTTCAGAAAGTAAAGTAATCAAAATCAAAAAACTTGATAGTGATTTCTTTGAAGATTGAGGCCCGGTGGAATATGAATTATGCTAAAGTCGTAAAGAAACTAAGAGAAACTCTTCTACTTACACAAGAAGAATTTGCAAAAGAAATAGGCGTTTCATTTGCTAGCGTCAAC
>DHDT01000035.1:34106-38483 GCA_002399505.1 Caryophanales bacterium UBA4869
AATGAGAACCAACAATGAAAGCTAAACGCCAAATTAGAAAACTATGTATTAAAAATGGGGTTGAGGAGTAAATATGCAAAACAACAAACTTGAATTAACGTGGTACGGCAAAGATAAAGAACCGGTTTTAGAACCTAGGATTTTGCTCGAAGATAAATCCAAAAGCTTTTCTGTGGAGCCTGAAATTTCTTTAATCGAATCAAAAGTAACCTTTAATAACATGTTGATTCATTGGGATAACTTATTAGCATTAAAGTCTCTTGAGGAAAAATTCACAGGGGCCCCAAGCGATTTCATAGGCTTCGTCCCCTTTCTGCTTCGGACGGGTAAGACAATCCGGGTCGATCCCTTTTTTGAAAGGGCCGAAGATAAAACGATGGGTATCATCTTCTAATGCGGAAGTGAATTCCAGCGATTTGAAATCTCCGGTTTTCTCTCCGTTCAACAAAGCTTCCTGTTCCCTCTTCGGAAGATAACGGATTAGACGATGGGTCTCTTCTCTCCATAAAGAAGCACTAGAAAGGGTCGAAGAAAGAACGGCATGCTCTACGCCTTCCGGAGCATAATCGCAGAGATAGATGATAGCTAACATTCTTCCCCAGCTATGTCCGAGGAGATTGACTTTCTCTAAGGACAGAGACTTCCGTAACGAAATAAGCTCTCTTGCCCAAGTCTCTTTTTTCCATAAAGACGGATGGCTTCCGATAAAGGATTTTCAGCATCCGAGCTGATCGTAGTAGATAAAAAGACGGTCATCGGCAAAAGCGAACTTGTCTAAAACCTCAAAGGAGTTATGGGTCGAGCCTGGTCCTCCGTGAAGAAAGAGAAGAGGCGTCTTCGTTCCTCGTGGATTTGCGATTCTCACATAGGTCTTATATCCTTCAAAACCGATTTCTTTTTCTTCGATATCCATAATTTTTTCCTCCTTTATTCTTTGCTAGGAAGTATTCTACCATGAAGAAAAAAGGTTATCTTAGGCTTTCCAAGATAACCCGGAAATGTGGGACAAAGTCAGAACCGAAAAGATTATTTTGAAGTACTGATCTTCGTTTTCGATCTCTTCAGCTTCTTCCATTTTCCTTTGGAGAAGATACCGGCGATAATGGATCCCATATCAACCAAAATATAAAGAGGATAGAAAAGAATCGAGACAACAACGATCCATTTCTTCGTGACAACGACTTTCCTGCGGTTGACAAGATAGGCAAAGAGAATCTGGTAATAGAAGAAGACAAATAGAACCGCAACGACCACAATAATGACGGCAGTCACATAATAGCGGATACCGAATTGACCGACACCGACGATATTCATCGTATTTCCTAATCCCGTATAGATCAGAACAAACACATAATAGGGAACAAACCAGGCAACCGCATAAAGAGAAGCCGGAATCGAGCCGGAGTTGCAATACATGTCGAGATACGTCATCGTCATCGAAAACTTCACCTTCGGATTGAACAAACCGGCGAAGAACTTTTCAAAGCATTTGATACCGGTCGACCAGAAGAGCTTATTGAGGCCTCCTCCCATACGGTTGTTGCGTTTGCACATATCGCTGAGAGTAGTCGGCTGATCCTCATAGACCATCGCTTCCGAGATATATTCGACTTTCCGTTCATCCTTGAGAAGACGGTTGAGAGTGAATTCGAGAGCATCGGAAGAAGACATCGCATCCCAGTGCAGAGCGTATTCGGCTTTGACCATACTCGCACAGCCATCCATGACACAGCCGAGGTTGAGAGCACTTCTAGCGTTGCAGGCGATGGAGTTATCGCGAAGATACCATAATCCGGTCATGCAGGAGATGATGTTATCGTTGAAGTTCTTGCTGTTTTCAAAAGTTCTTCCTAAGAGAACACCGCTATCGGCGGCATCGTTACAGGCAAGATAGTAATTCTCATCAATCTGGTTATCGGCATCGATGAAGAGGAAGTATTCATAGGTTCCTTCCGGATCTTTGCAGAGCTCTTCCATACCTAACTTCATGCAGTAGGAAGCTTTGCGGTGCTTCGGGTTCATATCAGTGAACTCGATCGTTCTGGCACCGTGGGCTCTTGCGATTTCGGCGGTTCTATCGGTGCAGTTATGGCAGAAGACGATGACGTGTTTCTTGTCTTCCGGGTATTTGGCTTTCAAAGCCGAATCGACGGAATCCTCAATAACATCTTCTTCGTTGCAAGCGCGGATGATAACTGTGACATCATGTTATTTCTTCGCCTTCGGATACTTCTTCGGTTTGAGGAATGGAACGAAAGAGAAAAGCAGTTGCATGAAGAAGACGCTGAGGACGAAGATGATGGAGAAGACATTGATCCACCAGATGATGTTCGTAAAAATTTCCATAATGAAGAGGCAACTAATGTTGCGTAATCCTTTCAACCTTGTCGACTAAGACAAGATTCAGTCTCTGAGCGAACTCGACTGCGGCAAACTCGGCATCGGGAGCATTGAGCTGACTCGGTGCATGGGCATCGCAACCAAAGATGCATTTGGCATGGTATTTTGAGACGATTTTAAAAGAAATCCTCGGTCGGATAACGCCAGCGGTGACGATGACCGATTTCTCTTTCTCCGGTGCGGATACCGGCGAGATTGATTTCGAGAAGAACATCGTTAGCAACCGCACATTCGATGATGGCCTTCGATACTTTGCGGCAATCGGAATCGAAGTTATCGATTGACATCATGAAATAATCCGGATGGGCGAAGATAGAGAACAGTCCGCTCGATAAGGCTTTGATCGCTAAATCCTTATAGAGATAGAGCTGGCTTGGGGAAGTGATATGAGAGAAGCGGGAGATGATCTCATGCTTTTCGTTCATGGCGGAATGGTTTCCTAAGATGAGGTAATCGAGAACACCATTCTGAAGCACCTCTTTATAGAACGGGAAATAGGAAGGAAAGCTCTCCGCTTCCAGTCCACAATAGATAGTGATTCTCTCCTGATATTTCTTTGCAAGGGCACGGATCGAATCCACATAATCCGGGAAAAGAGAATAATCTCCACGGACATAGGGTTCCGAGTAACCAGGTAGCATCGCATGGTCGGAGAAACCAAGATAAGAGAAGCCGTGAACTAAGGCTTCTTGAACATATTCTTCATCCTCACCCGTGGCGTGACCACAGCGCTTGGTGTGAGTATGGTAATTAGCACTGAAAATAATGACAATATTTTAGCTAGAATGTAAGGAACAAGCAAGAATAGGTAACAGAGGATACTTTCGGAAGGAAAATCCATTTCGGACTCTCTTTTTTCTTCTTCCAAGATATTCTCAGATAGAATAAACAGCGATAGATTCAGGAGGTAATATGAGAACACCCTTATCCCAAGAAGAACTCGCTTCGGTAGAGGCAGTCTTCTCTGACCTTGACGACACCTTGCTCAATTCGACAAAAGAACTTACACTGAGAACCATCCGCGCCATCGAAAATTTACCGATCCCTTTTTATATGGATACCGGAAGAAATAACGATGGCATCACAAGAGGGCTATTAGGCTTAAACGATAAAAATCATCTCCGTATCAGCCTCAACGGAAATGTTCTTGTAAGAAACGGAGTCGTTGTCAAAGTAGCTAGATACCTTCCGAAAGATGTCTCTCTTACGATACTCCGACTATTGGAAAAGAATTTCACTCCGGAAGAACTTGCTCCTCTTCCTTATGACCCGCTTCACTATTACGCCAAAGATGCAAGAAGCAAACAGGTTCTAAGAGAATACCGGGCTTCAAAGTCCAGACCGGTTTTCTATGGAAAAGAAGAAAACCTCTATTCCGTGAAGATCATCAAGATTCTTCTCAACGGTACCGAAGAAGCCTGTAAAAGAGCCGTATCTCTATTAAATCCGTTCCAGAAAGAAGTCCGCATCGTTCAGAATCATCCGACCCAAGTCGAGATCAATCCCCTTGGAGTCACAAAAGGAACCGGAATCTAAGAAATCGCTTCTATCTATGGATACGATCTCAATCACTGCATCAGTATCGGGGATAGTGCCTTAGATCTCGGCATGTATAGAGTAACCGGCTATAAAGCGGCCGTGAAAAACGGAGATGAAACGGTTAAAAAAGAAGCAAACCTGCTTCTCCCTTCGAATAACGAAGAAAGCGTAGCAACTCTATTGGAAGCTATCACGAAAGCAAAGAGAAAGAACTAATTATTTTCTTCGGCAATTCTCTCAATATCTTTTTCTTTGAGGCGATATAGAATCCATTCTTTCTTGGCTTTGGCACCTAAGAATTCATAGAACTTCTGACTTGGGGTATTCCAATCGATACAGACCCATTCCATACGTCCACAACCATTTTCTTTGGCAATCGAAGCAAGTTTATGGAACGTCTTTTTTCCATATCCTTTATGACGATATTCAGGAAGATCT
>DHDT01000035.1:38578-42866 GCA_002399505.1 Caryophanales bacterium UBA4869
TTTATGACGATATTCAGGAAGAATATAGAGGTCTTCCAAGTAGAGACCACCTCTTCCTTCAAAAGTAGAGAAGTTGAAGAAATAGAGAGCGTAGCCGATATCTTTTCCGTCTTCGACTAAGAAAAGACATTCGGCTACTTTTCTTTCAAACATCCATTTATGCAAAGAAGCCTCGCTCGCTTTCACTTGATTTTCCAGTTTCTCATACACCGCAATCTGATGAATAAAATAGAGAATCTCCGGAATATCTTTTTCTTCCGCTTTACGGAATGTGAATTTGGCCATAGTTCTCTCTCCTTGTTACAATAAGAATAAGTTTAGCCTCAACAAAGGAAGAAAGAAAACCAAGAATGAAAAAAACAATTCTCTATGGAGCCGAAAACAAAGAAGTCAGCCGTGTTGTTTTAGGTTTGATGCGAACCAGAAACGTCGAAGAAAAAGATCTGGAGATTCTTCTTGATGCCGCCTATGAAGCCGGCATCAATATGATCGACTGCGCGGATATCTATGTCCGTGGACACTCTGACATCGTCTTAGGAGAAGTGTTCTGTAAGAGACCGGATTTAAGAAGCAAGTTCTTCCTTCATGATAAATGCGGCATTGTCAAAAATGTCTATACTATCAACTATTATGATTTCTCGAAGGAACATATCTTAGACAGTGTCAATCAGAGTCTGGAGCGACTTCATACCGACCATCTCGATGCTCTTTTGCTCCATCGTCCGGATGCTCTGATGGAACCGAGAGAGATCAACGAAGCTTTCACTCAGCTTCACGAAGAAGGAAAGGTAAGAGCCTTTGGTGTCTCTAACTTCAATCCTCGTATGATCGAGATGCTGCAGAAAGAGGTCTCTTATCCTTTGATCGCCGATCAGATCCAATTCGGTTTAGGACACGCGAATGCAATTGCTTCCGGTTTTGAATTAAATATGGATACGCCCGCTTCTCCGACCAGAGACGAAGGCATCCTCGAATATTGCCGTGCTCACGACATGACGATACAGGCTTGGTCAACTCTGCAATACGGTTTCTTCGAAGGCAACATCTTAGACGAAGCGAAGTTCCCGAAGCTCAACGAAGTCTTAGCAAGAATCGCGGAAGAAAACAAAGTCAGTAAAGCGACCATCGCTTTAGCTTGGATTCTCCGTTACTCGGGAAAGATGCAGGCGATCACCGGTTCGATGAATCCGGTTCATGTTGCAGAAGCGGCAGAAGCGATGAATATTGAACTCACCCGCAAAGAGTGGTACGAGCTCTATCTTGCAAGTGGCCATATTCTTCCTTGATAAGGTTTCTCGTCGCTATCGTTTTTTCAAAGAGGAGAGGGCCGAATCGCTTTTCCTCTTTTTCGTCCGTCTCGACTTTCTTTACCGAGCTGGAGTTTTGTTTCTTTCTCTATCATAATCTTGTCGGTTCCTACAAAGGAACCAACGAGGTGATTGCTATGGTAGACAAAAAAGAAATCGAAACTCTGACCAAAGAATTTGAAGTTACAAGGAAAGGCCTGATTGCCTTAGGAGATGAATCGAAGCAGCATAGGATTCTCTCGATGTTACAGCGCGGAGATTGCTGCGGAATGCGGGTCAAACGATATCGCTGTTGCAACCGATCTTTCCCGCCCAGCGGTTTCGCATCACTTACAGATTCTAAAAGATGCCGGAATTGTCAAAGTGCGGAAAGAAGCGACGACTCTTCCTCCTTCTACGCCAAAGACTGGGAAGACGAAAGGCTTTTCTGCCGCAACATCAATGGAAGCCGATACATAATGCCCACTAGGACACCGACGAGAGGCAAGACGGGAAAACATCCGATGGAGAGAATTGAGAAGTTCCGTAGATGTTCCGAAAGTAGAACGCATTCCTGGAACACCGGGTCTTTGAATAAGAGATAATGCCGTAGGAACATAACGGAGATCATCAACGGTAGGCTTTCTCGGCCTGGGTCATTCTTCTTCTGGTATAGGTAGATAGAGATTCCAAATCTCGTCTTTAGCCTTCTGCATAAAGAACACCTAAAGCAAAAGAGGATTTTCCGCTTCCGCTGACACCGGCGATAGCGGTGATCTCATGAAGAGGAATATCGACATCGATATTCTTGAAGTTATGAACTCTAGCACGTCTTACTTCGATATTCTGCGGTTCTTTCTTTTCTTCCCTATTCTTGATACCTTCTTTTTGCAGGCAATAGGAAAACGGCACCGAATTGGGATAAATGTATCATAGAAAAAAGCAGAACCGATCTCTTCGAAGAAAAATTTTCAGCTTTTTTCTTTATTTATAAAATTGCTTTGAAACGTCTTCTAACATTTTTCGGATAGGAAGATGCTGTGGACATACTCTTTCACATTGTCCACACTTGATAAAATCCGAAGCTTTTCCATGTCCGTTTTTCGTAGCGACTTCATGATAGTAGGCATCGGAGTTCCAATCCTTGTAAGTGTTCTTCGCGTTATAGCTATAAAAGAGATCCGGAATAAGGATATGTTTCGGGCAACCGGCCGTGCAGTAATGACAGGCTGTGCAGGGAATCATGTTCTTAGAACGGAAGACTTCTTTGACTTTCTCGATTGCTTTCTTTTCTTCTTCGTTCAACGGTTTAACATCCTTCATGAAAGAAAGGTTATCTTCCATCTGTTCGAGGTTACTCATGCCCGAGAGAATCATCTTGATGGAAGGGAAAGAAGCAACAAAACGGAGAGCATAACTGGCAGGAGTTCCTCCATAAAGAGAATCAAGGACTTCTTTGCAATCCGAAGGAAGGTTCGCTAAGGTTCCACCTTTGACCGGTTCCATGACGATAACCGGTTTATGATGCTTTTCGCAGACTTCAAGACACTTTCTGCTCTGTACCGCCGGGCTATCATAATCGACATAGTTGAACTGAATCTGGACGGCTTCAATCTCTGGGTAATCGGTAAGAATCTGTTCGACTACTTCCGGCTGATCATGGAAAGCAATGCCGACATGACGGATCTTTCCTTCTTTTTTTAAAGCAAAGGCAGTCTCATAGGCATGACAGCTTCTGAACTTCGGATAGTTCTTTGCTCCTTGGGCATGCATCAGATAAAAATCAAAATAGTCGACCCCACAGGCATCTAACTGGCTTTGGAAGAAAGGACGGATATCTTCTTCCTTATGGAAGAAAGAAGCCGAGAGTTTATCCGTGAGCAGATAACGATTCCTTGGATAACGGCTAGTGAGACAGGCTTTCAAAGCAGGTTCGCTTTTTCCGTTATGGTAACCATGAGCGGTATCAAAATACACAAAACCATGAGAAAGGTAGTAATCGACCATTTCCTTAGTCTGTTCGATATCAATTTCTCCGTCTTTCATAGGAAGACGCATGCACCCAAAACCGAATCGCTGAGGGCCGAAACTCACTTCTCCCATACTCACTTCCTCCTAAGGATAGTATAGAAAAAAGAAAGAAAATATCGCTAGACTATTTTCCTTTTCTCAGCTTGTCGATGGTTTCTTTCAGTATTTTCGAAGCCTGAGAAGGATCTTCGATATCTTTGACCGCCATCTCCATCGGGCAGCTTCCCGTATTGGTACGATTGCGGATTCCTTCGACTAAGTTCTTGTAGGAATAAGGAATCCGGTATTTTTCCAATATTTCTTTTCCTCGGAAACTCATCACTTCTCCATAGACTTCTTCAATTTTCAGATCAACATAAAGAAGAGAGGCGGCTTTACCGACAATACGATCGGCAACGGAAAAAGAAGAGACATCTTTTCCTTCTTCAACAAAAGAAAGAAGCGGAGCAATGCCATTTCGAGTAGAAGTAAATACCGTTTCCCTTTTGACGAAAACACAGGTGTATTCCTTGTGTCCGTTCAATAGTTCTATTGCTCTCTCTAAATCTTTTCCCATAGGATTCTATTCTTCCTCATCGGCAGGATCGTTGACTTCAACCCAATCTCCATCCCAGTTCTCATAGTGATGAAGAACTTTATCCTGATAAGTACTTCTTTCTCCATAGGCTGTCTCCTCAGAGATAGCCGTCAGAGTAAGTGTCGCTTCATCATCCTTGATTTCAATCACCGGGTTTTCGATTCCAATTCGATGATAAGTGAGATGACCTTCGGCTACATCGGAAAAGTATTCGCTGACGTTCTGTCTTCTACCATCTCGATGAGCAAACACATAATCCGCCGAGAGAAGATTTCCGACCGTATCGAGATTCTTCTCAATCAAAGCTTCACAGCAGGTTGCAAAAGTATAAAGAAGAACTCTCTCCGCAGGTTGGAATTTCGTGAGATCCACATCCTTAAGATAAACATTCTTC
>DHDT01000035.1:43052-43878 GCA_002399505.1 Caryophanales bacterium UBA4869
CGCCTGTTCTATTGTAACGTAATCCTTGTTCAAAAACGAAAAATCCCCTCCAAACTAGGGAAGGGATTAAACAGCTTATTCTCTACTTGGCAAAATGTTCTCTTGCAAACTCCATGTCCTGAACAACTTCTAGAGCACCAAGATAGTTCTTCTGTTTATCGCGGACTGCCATATAACGGACAAGATAAGTACGGCCGTTCTTATTCATCCAGACATCGACCGAATCCTTTTCTCCAAAACGGAAAGAATCCAGGATCTCTCTTACCATCGGTTCGATCTTCGGAGGATGGCAAGTAAAGACTTCTCTATCTAACGCCATCGAAGGGCGCTTGAAGGCCTTGTGTCCTTCGTTGAAATAGCGGTTGATGTTCTTATCATCGACAAAGGAAATTTCTAATGGAATGGTATTCAGCACCGCCGTCAGTTGAGCAACGGTCATATGACCGCTCGGAAGAACGACTTCCCCTTCTTTGATGTCGGTGGCTTTTGCAACTTTATTTGCTTCGGCTTTGTCCCAGACCTCTTTTTCTACCCCGAAGCAGACAGGATAATCTTTGCTGTCCTGATAGATGGTGAACCATTCTTCTTCGGTGAAATTTTCCGCGCAGATTGGGAAGAGGATATTGTCTTCTTTATAGATCATCTCCTGGGCTCTCTTAAGAACTGCTCTTAAACGGGCTTCATAGGAAGTGTCGTGATCCTCGATCTTTGCTAACTGATTGAGTTCATCGCGGATTTCATCATCGACCGTCCACATGACTTCGGAAGGTCCGGTGATATCGTATCTGGTTTTGAGAAGAGGGTAAAGGAGGTCACCTTTCTTCGC
>DHDT01000026.1:0-5575 GCA_002399505.1 Caryophanales bacterium UBA4869
GGCGAACGTGATGTCTTAGGATATCTGGGACTCGACGACACCATTCTTGACGTCAACGTCCTTCCTAACCGTCCTGACTGCTTAAGCTATATCGGCTTAGCCCGAGAGATCTCCTCTCTTCTTTCTCTGAAGATGACGACGATTCCGGATTTCAGTGCCAAGCTTTATCCTTCCTCAGTCGAGGTCGAAAGCCTCACTGAAAGCTGCCCTCGTATCGACATACTCTCTCTTTCCGAACTCGATTCTTTTGAAAAGACTCCCGCTGACGTGGTCTCGGCTTTGAATTCCGCCGGAATCAGAAGCATTTCTCCGATTGTCGATTTAGGAAATTACGTCATGCTTTTAACCGGTGAGCCTTTCAATATGTATGACGCCGACAAAAAGACAGAAAGACATTATAAGGTCATCTCAGATTATTCAGGCGATTTTACCGCTTTTGACGGCAAAAAACTCGCTCTTCTCCCTAATGACATCGTCATTACCGATAACGATAAGCCGGTATGTCTGGCCGGTATCTGCTCAGGAGAGGGACAGATGGTCTCCCAAGATACCAAGAGCGTCGATATCGAAGCTGCTGTCTTCTATCATGCCAATATCCGCAAAACCTGCAACAGACTTGGTATCTCTTCCCCTAGCGCTCAGCTTTTCAGCAAGGAAAGAAACCCTCTTCTCATCAATGAGAGTCTGGCTGTTCTTATCTCTCTTCTTCCCAAGTTCTTCCGCCATTTTGTCATTTCCGGCTATAGTTCCTTCAACAGCGTGGATCAAAGCCGCATCAGCTTTGAGTTCTCCCTTGACAAGCTCAACCATCGTCTGGGTTCTTCCTATACTGTGGGCGAAGTCGACAAAGTTCTTCAGGCTTATCGCATCATGAAGAAAGACAATCTTCTCTTCCCGCCTATCGACCGTGTCGATCTTTTGGAACAGTGCGATATCGAAGAAGAAGTCTTCCGTTATTACGGATATGAGAAAATCAATCCTTCTCTTTCGAATTTCCCTCTGACTTTAGGCGGACTTAATCCTGCTCAGGACCGAAAGAAGAAAATCGGCGAGCTATTGATTGGAAAAGGCTTTGATCAGATTCTCTCTTTCACCTTGATCGACAGAGAAATGGACGAGAAAATCCGTGTCTTCTCCAAGGATCCCGCCTATCGGATCAAGAATCCGATGACTAGCGATCACGAATACGTCAGAACTGACCTGCTCACCTCGATGCTTTCTGTCATCTCCTATAATCTTTCCCATCAGCACGACAACATGAAACTCTTTGAGATCTCTCCTATCGATACCCCCAAGGGAAATCATCTCTATCTGTCTCTGGCTTTAGTCGGAAAGAGAAAACTCACTGAAGATTATCAGGAAGTTTCCTATTCCTTCTTTGACATGAAGGGCATCATCGAGAGCATCATGGAAAGACTTGGCATCGCCAAGACCCGTTATCGTCTCAGCTATTCTCAGAATCCCTCTTTCATCCCCTTAGCCAGCGCTGACATCTATCTTGGACGCGACCTGGTCGGAACTTTCGGCAAGATTCATCCCGATGTCGACAAGAATGAGACGGTCTTAGGCGAATTGGATTTAGGCTATCTTGTCAACTTAGTCACCAACAAGACCCTGTTCCATTCTTTCTCCTTATACCCTGAAGTCAAACGTGATCTTTCCTTCCTCATGAAGGATGAAGTCACCTATGAAAAGCTTAAGAAGACGATCATGCAGACTAAGAACGCCTTCGTGAAAGATGTCTCTCTCTTCGATTACTTCCAGGATGACAAGAAGGATACCTATATCGGTGTCTCTCTGACTTTAGGCAAGGAAGACGGCACCTTGAAAGACAGCGAAATCAACTTGGCTGTTGAAACTGTCAAGAGCGAAGTCAAGGCCCAGTTAGGTCTGACCCTGAGAGGAGAATAGAAAAATGCCCGGATACAGATTGATTGAGAATTCTGTCGAGTTTGTCGAGACTTCTGATTTCTTTGACAAAGTCGCCTTAGTCGCTCATAACTGTTATCAAGTCAAGGACAAAGGCCATGAAAGCAATGTCGACTTTGTCAAAAGACTGATAAGTTCCGGTCATTTGGCTATGATCGAACACTATCGTTTCTTTTTCGAAGTCGATAGCAGGCACTATGACCTGTTTAAAAAACTCTACAATCCTTATTTCTTCCTGCTGGAAGACAAAGGACATTATTATCTTTCCTGTTCCCTCCGTCCGCTTTTAGAAGCAAAGGAAGGTTTGGAAAAAGAACTTTCCGCTTATATTTCTTCTGCTCTTCCTGTTGAGATTTCTTCTCTTCTTCCCTATGAAAAGAGTGAAGAAAGACCGTTGCTTTTAAATTTGGAAACCTTGAAGAAAACTCTCGATGCTTCCAATTACCGCCGTTTCCGTTTTGTCACCTATCATCTCATCACCGACCGCGGTGTCACCCATGAAATCGTCCGTCACCGTCCCTGCTCTTTTGCCCAGGAATCAACCAGATACTGCAACTATACCAAGGACAAGTTCTCCAATGAACTTGCCTTTATGAAGCCTTTGGCCTATGACGAGCACAAAGACATCTACGACCGTTTCTTCCAGAACACTTCCGATACTTATTTTGCTCTTATTGAGAAGGGCGAAAAACCCGATGAGGCCAGAGCTGTTCTTCCTAATTCCCTGAAGGCCTCCATCATGGTCAGCGCCACCCTCGAGGAATGGAATCATATCTTCGAGCTTCGCTGTTCTGAGTTTGCCCATCCGGATATCAGAAGACTGATGATCTTAGTCCGCGATGACTTGGGAAAGAGAGAGACCTTATGAAAGAAAAAGACGAACGCATCCTTCTGGATTTAGGCCAATACAATGTCTCAGAAGGTGATATTCCCCTCGATTATTCGATGAATGAACGGGAAAAGAAGAATTTTCCTGATCTTGTCAGCATGGATGATCTGGAGCTGACTGCCCATATCTCCGGTGCCAGCGACTTATATACCCTGACTCTTTCAGCTGAAGGCACAATCACCGTTCGTGATGTTCATGACGGAAAGCATAAGAAACTTGATATCGAAGATTCCATGGAAGCCACCATTGCACCTAAAGATCCTGACAATTCCGATCTTCTTCCTGAACCTGACGGCAATTATGACCTTAGAAGCGCCATCCTCGCTCTTCTCTTTGACTGCATACCGACAAATTACAGCTCGGTGCCTCTTAAGAGAGTAGAGACTGCGGATTATGTTCTGATTTCCGAGGACGAATACGAAGAGGAAAAGAAAAACCGGACTAACCCCTTCTCTTCAATCGAAGAAGAGGATTATTCTGACGAAGAAGATGCTAAGACTGCTTCTGATAAAAAGAAGTAATAAGTTCTGTTTCAATTCAACAGAGAGCCGAAAGGCTCTTTTTTTGTACCAATCTGTCCCACTTTTGATCAATTATCTAAAAGGCCTTTAAATAAGGCTTTTTTGTCTTCATGGTCAAAAACATAAATGTGTAAAAGAAAGTTTTGGAAAATAATTTGGTGTTGTCATTTATATGATTTTTTGAACGAAAATACTGATAAAAAGCTTAAATATTCAGTTATTCTTTATAAAATCAGAACTGATAATATGAAAATATACCTTTATAAAAAGATAAACGCCTTGCACAAAGTGGTAACGATTTGTATAATTGTGGGTGAAAGTGGTACAGAGAATGTTTTATGGACAGAAAGACCTTACCATCGATGACAAAGGAAGACTAGTTCTTCCCTCTCTCTACAGGAATGAATTCCAGGGAGGCATGTGTTTTGCCTGCTATGGAATGGACGGCTGTATCGAACTTTATCCTACTTCCACCTATGAGAAGAAGGCTATGAAAATAACTTCTCTCAACGATTTCGATGAGACGGCAAGAAAGATTAAGAGAACGTTTTTAGCTAACACCTTCAATGTTCAGATAGATTCTCATAACCGTATTCTTCTTCCTAAACCCTTGGTCGATAAGACCAATACCGGCAAGAAGGCGATTGTCGTTGGCATGTACGACCATCTGGAACTCTGGGATGAGGTAGCTTTTACCAAACGTTCTATCTTAGAAGACAAGTCCTTCAATGCCGATGCTGACAAACTGATTGGACAGAACTGATATGACTGAATTTAACTACCATAACCCCGTTATGTTAGAAGAAGTGCTCTCTTTTGTCCCTCCTAAGAAACTAACTTATCTGGATTTGACTTTAGGCCGTGCCGGTCACGCCCAAAATATCCTCAAAAAGATCAAAAAGGGATCGACATTTATCGGTGTTGACTGCGATGATGATGCTCTGATCTATTCCAAAGAAAACCTTAAGGAATTCGATAAGAAAGACAATCTCAACTTCATCCATTCCCGTTATGCGGAAGTCTTCCCGATCCTCAGAGAAAGAGGGTTTACAGGCGCTGACTTCATCTTGATGGATATCGGAGTCTCCTCACCTCAGTTTGATGACCCTAAACGCGGTTTCAGCTATCGCTATGATTCAGATCTTGATATGAGAATGGATCCTAAGGACAAACTGACTGCCAAGGACATCATCAATTCCTACTCGGAAAAAGAACTCTGCCGTGTCTTCCGTGACTTAGGCGAATGTCATTCCTATTATCCTGTCGTCAAGAAGATCATCAATGCCAGATTAGTCAAACCTATCAATACCACCTTCGAGTTAGTCGACATCATCAAAAGCGGTTTGCCTCGCAAAGAACTAAATGAGAAAGGCCATCCAGCCAAACAGTTCTTCTTAGGGCTCAGATATGAAGTCAATGGCGAAATCCGCGAGCTGACTAAGGGACTGGAAGAGGCTATTCAGTTTCTCAATCCGTCAGGAAGACTAGTCATCATCTCCTTCAATTCGGAAGAAGATCGTATCGTCAAGACAATCTTCAAAAAATACACCACTAAGGCCCCTATCGACAAATACCATCCGCTCCTGGAAGAAAAAGAGCCTGAATTCGTAGCCTTGACGAAAAAGCCGTTACTGCCGACAGAAAAAGAGATTGAAGAGAACAACCGGTCAAAACCGAGTATCATGCGGTCTCTGGAAAGGAAAAAGCTAGCAAGATGAAAGACAGAATCATTCGCACTAATCACAAAAAAGCCAGTCATCGCCTGCGTAATGCAGCTCTATCTGTACTCGCCTTTTCTATTGTCGGCTGCACTGCCATGGCTTTTGTCTTGGCTCACTACACTACTGAAAATGAACGCCTCAGCCGTTCTATCAACGAGTACACCGTCCAAGTTGATCTGATCGAAACCAAAAACAATATATTCAAGAATTCCGAAAACGGAAAATAACCAAGCTGACTCACAGTCCACGGACTGTTTTTGTCACATACGGCTGTTGTCTGAAGTCTGACTTCAGAAACAGAAAAAGCCCTGTCTCCTTAAAGTAGGCAGGGCTTTTTCAGTTATCTTATTTAGTACTTGCGGTAGCAGGCTTTGGTGTCGATATCAGTGGTGATGATCTTGACAAACTCGTCAAGAGGAACGGTTCTGGTGTCTTTCTGGCCGTGGATACGGTAAGTGACGGTCTTGTCCGTTACTTCCTTATCGCCGATGACGATAGTGTAGCTGACCTTCATG
>DHDT01000026.1:5793-6026 GCA_002399505.1 Caryophanales bacterium UBA4869
GACTGTTCTTCGAAGCCGACAGGAAGAATTCTGAGCTGCTCGGGGCTAAGCCAGGTAGGGAAGGCACCCTTGAAGTTTTCGGTGATGATGCCGACGAATCTTTCGATGGATCCGAAGATGGCACGGTGGAGCATGACCGGTTCCTTCTTGGTTCCGTCTTTATCGGTATAGGTGACGTGGAAACGATGAGGAAGCTGCATGTCGAGCTGGATGGTTCCGCACTGCCAGATACG
>DHDT01000026.1:6189-6629 GCA_002399505.1 Caryophanales bacterium UBA4869
AGGGAATCCTTGAACTTGAAGTCCAGTTTCGGTCCATAGAAGGCGCCGTCACCGGGATTGATATGATAGGGGATATCGTTTTCCTCGAGACATTCCTTGAGTTCGGCTTCGGCCTTGTTCCAAGTGGAGATCTTGCCGACATATTTGTCGAGAGGACGGGTAGAAAGCTCGATGTGATATTCGAGATTGAACATCTTGTAGACCTGATCGAAGATCTTCAGAAGCTTTCTGATTTCTTCGCCGATCTGATCGAAGGCCAAGAAGATATGGGCATCATCCTGAGTGAAGCAGCGGACACGGAAGAGTCCGTTTAAGGCACCCGAGGCCTCATGACGGTGAACCAGACCTAATTCGGCATAACGTAACGGCAGTTCCTTATAGGAATGCAGGTCGTTGCTGTAGCAGATAATGGCACCGGGACAGTTCATCGGCTTGATGGC
>DHDT01000026.1:6725-6865 GCA_002399505.1 Caryophanales bacterium UBA4869
GGACAGTTCATCGGCTTGATGGCGAAAGGCTTGCCGTCGACCTTGGTGATATACATGTTCTGCTTGTATTCTCTCCAGTGACCTGAGGTCTCCCAGAGTTCACGGCTGAGAATCTGCGGAGTCTTGACAACCATGTAGTT
>DHDT01000026.1:6959-11445 GCA_002399505.1 Caryophanales bacterium UBA4869
GTCTTGACAACCATGTAGTTGTTGTCCATCATCAGCTTCCACCAGAATTCTTCTAGCTGATGACGTAAGATCATTCCGTTAGGAAGCCAGAAGGGGAAACCGGGACCGAAGTCACTGATCATGAAAAGACCCATTTCCTTGCCGATCTTCTTGTGGTCGCTTTCCTTGCGTTCAGCTAAGATCTTCAGATAGGAGGCCAGATCTTCTTCAGAGAAGAAGGCGGTTCCGTAAATTCTAGTAAGGGATTCGTTGTTCTTGTCGCCCTTGTAATAGCAAGAGGAGACAGACATGAGCTTGACGGCTTTGATGACACCGGTGTTCTTGACATGGGGCCCTAAGCAAAGGTCATTGTAATCGCCCTGAGAATAGATAGATAAGGAAAGACCCTTGTCCTTGAGTTCGTCGATGTGGGCTAATTTGTATTTCTGATCCTTGAAGATGACTTTGGCTTCTTCGACAGAGACATCCTTGCGGACGATAGGAAGCTTCTCAGAGATGATCTTCTTCATCTCCTTTTCAATCTTGGGGAAATCCTCAGTGTCGCTGATAGGACGGGGAAGAAGAACATCGTAATAGAAACCTTCATCAGTGGCCGGGCCGTATTCGAACTGGGCACCGGGGAACAGATGAAGAATAGCCTGAGCCATGAGGTGAGCGGCGGAATGACGGAGAACATGCAGGGCATCAGGAGAATCTTTGGTGACTACTTCAAACTGACAGTTGTCAGGGAGGATTTCATGTAAATCAAAGAGATCGCCATTTACTTTGGCACAGATAGCTTTTTCGGCTAAAGACAAAGAGATGCTTTTGGCGGCATCTAAGGCAGTTGAATCATCTTTTAATTCCTTGACTGACTTATCGGGTAATATTATTTTCATTGTAATTTCCTTTATATAGAGGCGAGTTTACTTGAGAAGCTCATGGATGCCCAAAGAACCGGCAGCGGCAATACCGACATCCTGCTTGAAGGCAGCATCCTTTAAGACGATAGGATGGAGATGCCAACTGGCGACACTGGCATTGGCGATACGGGTAAGATCATCTAAGAAAACATCTTTGCTCTTCATGACACCGCCGGAAAGTGCATACTGTTCGCAGTCGAAGAGAAGCTGAAGGTTTCCAAACCAGATACCAAGGCCTTTAACCCAGATATTGTAGATTTCCATCAGTTTGGCGTCTTTGGCTCTGATACCGTCAAAGAATTCTTTGGCGGAGGCAATATCGATGCCGTTAAGAGAACAGAGGTGAATGATTCCGTTTCCGGAAAGGAGGAATTCACTCTCGTAGTACTTGCCTTCATATTCCTGCATCAGACGTCCGCCTTCTAATGGCAGATCGATCATTTCCATGTTGTGGACGACACCAAGGCCGATACCGGAAGAGATGGTGACGAAAGCAGAATCGCGGAGGTCTTTGTTGACGCCTTTCAAAGCTTCAACTAAGGCTGAGCAGTTGGCATCGTTTGCAAACTTGAGACGGGCCTGAGGGTAATCTCTCTGGAACAGGGAAAGGAAATCAAATCCGTCGATGATTCCAAGGTTTCCGCATTTTCCCACGTGGTTATGGACGACGATTCCGCAGATGGACATGCCGATAGCCAGAACGGGAACATTGGCTTCGGCAGCGACTTCATCGATAAGCTCATGCATTCTGTTGTAGAGCATATTGGGATTGTCGGTGACAGTCGGAGTTCTTCTGACGGAGAGAATATTCAAGTCCTCATCGACAACGGCGACACGAAGATTGGTACCACCGCAATCGATGGCAATAGCAGTATTTTTCATTGTGAATTGTTTTCCCCTTGTTTATTCGTCAGCATCGATAACGCCATTTTCATTGAGGGAAAGAACCTTCAGGAAATTGGTCTTGCCGGCACCGACAGGAGTTCCGCCGGTGATGATGATCTTGCTGCCGGCGGGAATGTTGTAGTCTTTGGCAATCTTGATGGCCAAAACTTCCATTTCCTCGACAAACTGAGGAACATGTTTGACGTGATAGGGATAGTTGCCATAGTAGAGCATGGTATGTTTCAAAGCATCGAGATCAGAAGATACGACAAAGACGGGGCAGATAGGGCGGGTTTTGGCAAGACGGATGGCTGTTCTTCCAGAAACGGAGAAACAGAGAATCATCTTGGCGCCGATGATCTGAGCGGTATCGGAGACAGCAGTGGCGATGGCGTCATTGACGGTCTTTTCGGAAGTCTCGAAGGCTTCATGAGTAGATTTTTCATAGTCGAAGCGGTTTTCGATGACTTTGGCGATACGGGCCTGCATCTGGACTGATTCGACTGGATACTGACCCGAGGCTGATTCACCTGAAAGCATGACAGAATCAGAGCCTTCATCGATAGCCCAGGCGACATCGGAAACTTCAGCACGGGTCGGGAAAGGATTCCTGATCATGGAATCAAGCATCTGGGTGGCGGTGATGACGGGCTTTCCGTATTTTCGGCACTGCTGAATAATATACTTCTGATAGACAGGTACCATTTCCGGAGGGATTTCAATACCTAAGTCGCCACGGGCGACCATGATGCCATCGGAAGCACGGATAATATCATCAAGATTCTCGATAGCTTCAGTGTTTTCTACCTTAGAAACGATGAGGACGTTTTTGCCGCCATTGGAATCCAAGAGGGTTCTAATGTCGTTGACATCCTGAAGATTTCTCACAAATGAAGCCGAGACTAAATCAACATGCTGCTGACATCCGAAAATCAAATCGGACTTGTCCTGTTCGGAAAGATAGTTCATGGTCAAATGAGCGCCAGGACAGTTGACACCACGTCGATCAGAGCAGACATGGTTGTTAAGAACCTTACATATCAGTTCTTTTGTCTTAGAGTCTTTGCCAGTGATCTGGAGTTCGAGATTTCCATCATCTAAACGAAGGATGGAATCGATAGGAGCATCGCCGTAGAGGTTCTTATAAGTGACACCGAAGGCCTTGTTGTTGCCAATCTTCTCGGTTCCCATATAGATTCTTACTTCGTCTCCTAAAGCAAAAGCGGCTTTTCCGCCTTCGAAACAGCCAGTTCTGATTTCCGGACCTTTAGTATCTAAACAGATAGGAATGATAAACCCTTCTTCCTTCTCGAGTTCTCTGAGAGTCTGAATCTTTCTCAGATGTTCGTCATGGCTTCCATGAGAAAAGTTAAGTCTCATGCAGGTCATGCCGTTAGCCAGGAGCTTACGCAGGACTTCTTTGTCCTCGGAGGCTGGTCCGATCGTGCAGACGATCTTCGTTTTCTTATCGATTCTGTAATTCATATTGAATCTCCTTTGATACAGAAACGACGTTTCTTTCTTCCCACACTTGGGAAAAGAGAAATATCTTATATATTCTATCAAGTTAAGCCGATAAATTAAAGGCAAATAGTAGGCAAACTCGGGTTTATTAATGATATAATCCTAAGCGTAATGAACATTATTGAAAAAGATTCAGCCTTCTCCCTAGATATCGACTTTACTCTATCTCCGACCGATGAAGAAGTTTTGTCTCTTCTTTATCTTCCGATTATCAAAGGTGATGCCTTTGCTCTTTATCAATGTCTGTTCGGTTTCAGCGGACTCATCAAAGAAAAGATCTTCTTCAGTCACGAAGATACTGAGTCGTTTTTAGGTTATGATGATGCCAGATTATTGAAGGCCCGTTCTTCTTTGGAGGCAATCGGTCTTCTCGATACATTCAGAAAAGAATCTTCCTGTGACCAAGGCGGAAAGAAAGTCGAATATGCTTATCGGCTGATTCCTCCGGCGACACCCAAGAAATTTTTTGCCGATGTCCTTTTGCGAGGGGGACTAAGCTGTGCTGTCGGCGGAAAGAAATATTTCGAACTCAAACGTCATTTCTCAACCCGACAGGAAAAAAGCTATGATGACTACGCTAAAGTCAGTGCCTTGTTCAAAGACGTTTTCTCTCTGAATATTCAGGCTGATGATCCCTCGATGATCGATATGGAGAATTCCACTATCGAGAAGAACTACAAGTCCTTGGTATCCTTTGACGAAAAGGAGTTTTCTTCTCAGCTTAAAGCTCTGTCTATCTCCCCTAAAAGCATCAAAAAAGATTATGACGAGATTGTGTCCTTATCGATTCTTTATGGCTTAAGTGAAAAAGAGGCTGCTGCTTTAGTGTCTAAAAACATAAATACTGAAAAGAACTTCTTCTTGATTCCTTTTAAGGAAGACGCCCGGAACTTTAAGAAATTCCGTCATGAGGACTCCAAAGTAGATGAAGCAAGTCTTGGCAATTCTAAGACCAGTCAGCAGATCAAAAAGTACCTTTCAGTAACTCCTCAGTCATTCCTCTTCAGTTTGGTAAACGCTGCTCCGGCTTCCTTCATGCTCAATGAAATCGAGAAGCTGAAGAAGGATCTTGGGTTTTCAAACGGACTGATAAATGTCATCCTTGATTATTCGCTTAAACAGACTAACAATGAGTTCAATACGTTGTTTATTGAAAAAGTTGCTTATTCTCTTTC
>DHDT01000019.1:0-37214 GCA_002399505.1 Caryophanales bacterium UBA4869
CAATCAATATGGAAACTAACAAAAATAAAGAAAACTGACTGATTGTCTATCCGACAACGTGTCCGTTTTCAACTTTGATCACGCGATTAAAGCCCAATTGATCAGAAAGACGATGCGATATGGAAACAACGGTTCTTGAAGAAGTGGCATTTGATAAGACTTCAACCACTTCTTTTTCAGTTTTGGAATCTAAGTTGGCCGAAATCTCATCTAAGAGAAGCAAAGAGGGATTAGTTACTAATGCCCTGGCTAGACCTAGAAGCTGTATCTGTCCCCGGGAAAAATCTTCTTCCCTATAAGGGGCATCATAACCTCCTTTTATTTCCTTCATGACATAGTCATCAAGGAAAGTATCCTTCATGGCCTTTCTGACATCTGACAAAGAAATCGAAGGATCACGAAGAGTAATCTGTTCTTTGACAGTTCCTCTGATAGCCGTAAATCCCTGTTCGACATATCCGAAGATCTTTCTTTTTTCTCTGTCGGGAATCTTTGTCACATCGATACCATTGACGGTGATATTTCCCTCAGTAGGTTCCAATATTCCCAGTATCAGTCGGAACAAGGTAGTCTTTCCGACTCCGGTTCTTCCGACTAACGAAATCTTATCCAGTCGATTGACTTCTAGGTTCATGTGATTGAAGATGAGTTCTTCGCCGTCTTCATAATGGAAAGTGAGATCATTAAAGGAAAGAAGAGAAGAAGAAGTTTTGCTCAATACATATTCAGACGTAAACTCTTCGTTCTTTTCACAGATTTCGGGTTCATTCATGTAGCTCTCGACTCTCTTGATTCCTGAGGCGCCTTCCTGCATGCTCTGAAGTTCCTGTCCTATCTCTTCAATAGGAGAGAAGACATTGGAGATCAAGGATAAGGCAGCCGCAAAAGTTCCGATTGAAATACCGATGATGTTATCTAGGGAATCAGTTGAATAACAGACAAGAATAGTGACAGCGCTGATAGTGACAGCCTTGATCATTTCAATAATAGGAGAATAGATGCTGTCAAAGAATCCAGTTCTATCTAAGGCCACGTAACCTTTATCTAAAAGACCCTGAAACTGCTTTTCCCTGTAATCCTGCTTAGAAAGGTTCTGGACAGTAAAAGAAGAATCGATTGTCTCAGAGAGATTATTAGTTTCCTGATTGAGGATCTTTCTGTTTGCCAATTGATTCTTGAGCATTCTTTTTCGGAAGAACTGAGTGATGAAGAAAATGATGGGAATCAAAGCCAGTAAAATCAAACCTAAGGCCCAGCTGAAAACAAAGACTGAGACCAGAATACCGACGATTTTAAAGAGATTAACAACCATAGATACGAGACCTTCGGCAAATAACATCTCAATTGCATAGACGTCATCGGTAACCTTGCTAGTCATCTCTCCTGAACCATGATGAGTGAAATATCCGCTTTTTAGACGATGAGACTTCTCAATCATCTGATACCTTAAGGCGTGAATAAGTTTCTGACCGAAGTCATCGATCATATAGTTCTGGAAAACTGTAAATAATCCCACTAAAAGGAAAGAAGAAAAATAAGCCAAAGACAAGAGGATAAGCTGTGAAGTCTCTAAGACAATGACGCCGGACAAAGAAGGAGTGATATAAGAGTCAATCATGAACTTCAGAGTAAAAGAAGGAAGAAGTCCTGAAAGAGCCGAACCTAAAATTGTAAAGGCCAGAAGAATAGTCCTGACTTTATGCTCCCTGATGAAAGAAAGAATGAAAGAGACTGTCTTAAAGCTCTTTGTATTCAAATTGTTATTGTTAGTCTTCATGTTTGTCGTTAACCTCCCCAGCTACTTTCTGCAGAGAATAAAGATACTGATAAGTCTTGCAGCCTCCTAGAAGTTCATCGTGAGAACCCGAGCAGACTGTCTCATCTCCGTTGATGACTAAAACATCATCGAGATCTTTAAATGAAGTCAGGCGATGAGAAATCAAAAGAACTATCGAGCCTTCCATTTCCTTACGGAGATTCTTGAGGATTTCTCTTTCAGTAACCGGGTCGACTGAAGCAAAGGGATCATCTAATATGACGAGACCTTTTTTGTGATAGATGGTTCTGGCCAAAGCGATTCTTTCCTGCTGACCGCCTGATAGCTTGACTCCTTCATTTCCAACTATCGTCTCTTCTTTAAGAGGCATATTCTCGAAGTCTTTATTGAAGCTTACTTCTTTAAGACTAGGTAAAACGTCTTTTTCGTCTCCTAATGATATGTTCTCTTTTATAGTATCGGTTATCAAATCTGCTTCATGTCCCATATAAGAGATGGTTCCGGCTATTTCTCCTTTGGAATAAGAAGAGATATCTTTGCCGAAAAGCTTGATTTCTCCCTCATAGGGAAGAATCTTCACAAAGGCTTTGCACAAGGCCGATTTTCCCGAAGCTATAGGTCCTGTTATCCCAATAATCTGATTTCGCTTGGCTTTAAAAGACAAGTCTTTGAAGAGGATCTTGCCGTCGACTGTCATCTTCATGTTGCTGACAGTCAGTGTATCTCCCTCAACTTCCACAGGTTCAACATATCGCTCATAAGGCTTGACATAAGGTTTGATTCTCTTCCAGGAAGCTAAGCCGCTTTCAATAGAGCCAAACAGTTTAGCAGTCTTGGCTGACTTAGAAGCCATCAGG
The DNA here is from genome assembly GCA_002399505.1 of Caryophanales bacterium UBA4869. Taxonomy (GTDB): domain Bacteria; phylum Bacillota_I; class Bacilli_A; order RFN20; family CAG-288; genus Enterosoma. The sequence continues at coordinate 2,635 of DHDT01000019.1, forward strand.
ACAAAGGTAGTGAGATAAGTGGAGAACTGTCCGATAGTCCAGTTGTTTTTCATCAGCACTGGTATCGGAGCAAAGAGACTGTCTTTGTTAGCGACATGGTAGACACCAAAATATATGACAGGAATCAAGCCGAGCATGGCGATGACTCTGGCTATCGGAATCATCACATCGGTAAGGACCGTGGCCTTAACGGTCTTCTCCTCATATTCTTTAAGTGTGCCGTCATAATCACTGATGTTGTCTTGATCACGTCCATAGATTCTATAAGTGATGGCATTATTAAAAAGATCAAAGGTCTTTGATGACATCAGAGAATTGGCTTTTCTCGACTGAGAAGAAGCATTGTAGATAGCTTTTCTCATAATGAAAGCCACCAGTATTGCACCAAAGACAGGTATTAATCCATATAGTGTCATCTGATAATCAAACAGAACCAGATAGATAATATAGAAAGCAAACATAAAGCAGGTATCAAAGATCTCTGTCGTCAGTTTTCGCATGCCTTCGACAGTGCTGTTGACATCGGATATGGCTCGGCTTAAAAGCTTTCCCATATCAGAATTCTTAAGCTCGGTGGAATCCATGTGAAGAAGATTGTTATAGACAGTCAGTCTCATCGTATAAGTGGCGTTATTGGCAAACCTCCTGACAAAATATCTCTTTAGGGTTCTCATTATCTGCACTACTAAAATAGTCAGACAGAATATTCCTAACAGGATCCATACTTTCTGTGGCTCTTCCTTATTTTCGATGACATCGATGAGATTGCCTTCAAAATAAGGAGAAGCCAACATACCGAAGTTATAGATAATACCGGTAACTGCAATCAAAATCAGCATCAAAGGCTGATAGGACCAATAAGAAAGAAGCTTCTCTGGTCTTTTTATTCTTTTATCTCTATGATTTGACATATAAGTATTGTAATACACATCAGCAAAGGAAATGTGAATAATACAACCTGAAGACTTTAAAAAGATGTAACAGATAAATATGTTATTTATTGTATAGTATAGTTGATATTAAAAGGAGCTTTCAGCAATGAAATACAACAGGCTTATTCTTCTTTTATCTTCGCTCTCACTAGTAGCAGTATCTTCCTGCAATTCTCAGAGCTCAGACAATAGCTCTTCCTCGGTCGTAGCAACGACAAAGAAACTGTCGATTTCCTATTATCCGACTAACATGTATAACCAATATGATTCTCTTGATCTCTCTGACTTAGCTGTAAGCGCTCAGTTATTTGAAGGAGACACTCAGACTGGCCTAGAAGCTACAGTCTCCGATTATTCTTTAGTCTGGGCTGATAGCGGACAGAGAGCCTATGACGGAGAAATATTACTGACTTCTGCCGATTCTATGAGTGTTTTGGTTACTAAAGAGGGCTATGTCTCCACATCATTTACAATTTCCGTCAATCCCTCCTCGTCTTTCACTCAGACTCTGAAAGTGACTTCCGGAATCGTCAATTCCTATAAGCCTAATTCATCGTTTGATCCAACTGGATTAGTAGTTTTGATGAAAACTAGTTATGTCGATGAAGATCAAATCGTTCATAATAGCAGCAAAACCTTATCAAAAGATGAATATTCAATTTCGATAACCACGCCCTCAGATGAAACCGAAGCCGTTTTTTCTTCGTATGCTCTGACTGAAAGCGGCGCTTATAAAATCACCATCAGGGCCGACGGATACAATGATGTCAAACTATCTGTTTCTTATAGTATCTATGTCTATAAAGATATTGATATGTCACCCAAGACCTATACTGATAGCACTATCAGCTGGGATAGCGATGATACGACAATGACCGTCAACATCAAAAATCCCAATAAAGAATCTACTTCCGACAAAGGATATTATTCTCCCGAAGAAGTAGACTGTGACTACAATATCTTTTCTTATGGCAAAAATTCTGCCACAGGCTGGGTTACAACACCGACAACGGGAAAAGTCCCCCTGCTGGTGATTCCGATAAAGGTTCCGGGAACAACTACTGCAACCGAAGAAAACTGGTCTTTGATCAACAAGGCCTTCTTTGGTGATTCTCAAGATCTTGACTTTGAATCCCTCCACTCCTATTACTACAAATCAAGTTTTGGTCAGCTTGATTTCACCGGTGCCATCACTGAATGGTTCGATACTGAAAAAGAAACCACTGATTTGAAAAAGCAATCAGATTTTGATTATTATTCAGTCGGAAATTTAGCAAGTGAGGCTGTGACCTGGGCACAGAAGACCTACAATCTCGATCTTTCAAAATACGATTACAATAAGGATGGAATAATCGACGGCGTATGGTTGGTCTACTCAAAGCCGGCTATCTCAGGAGATGATGTCTGGTGGGGTTATACTAGCAGCACTTCAAAGTCAGGAACCGTCAACAATCCTGTCGTCAACACTTATGGCTGGGTGTCAGTCAACTTCCTCGATGGCACTGTATATAACAAACCTACTGAATGTGATGCCCATGTTCTGATTCACGAAAGCGGACATTTCCTAGGCTTAAACGACTATTACTCATACAATTCCACAACTTATTCTCCTTTAGGAACAGTCGATATGATGGATCTCAATATCGGTGACCACAACCCTTATTCAAAACTCCTCTATGGCTGGGTCAAACCATATATCGTCTATGGAAACGACGTGACTATCACCTTAAAATCATCGCAGTTAAAGGACAATCTGATAATCATCCCCTATGATTCAAAGACCTATTCCGACACCGACGGAGACGTCCTTATCAACTTCAATATGTTTGATGAATACTTAGTTGTCGACTATTACACCGATCAGAATCTAAATGGCTCTGATTATAATATGTATTCTGCTTTGCATGTAAGGGGAAAAGGAATCCGTCTCTATCACGTCGATAGCCGCCTGATGATTTACGCTAAATCCAGTTACACTTTGCCTTCTGATCCGGATTCGGCCTTGACTAGCAACAGTCTCTATCATGTGATTTCCAATTCTGAAGCCGGAAGCCGAGGCGAAGAACACTACAATTCTCAATTCAATAATGCCTGGGATGAGATCAGATGGATTGATTCTGATCCTACTAGTTATATGAGCGGCAGTCATAAAGCAACTAATTCAAGCCTCTTTAAAACCGGAGACAGTTTTACCCTAGATTCTTATTCTTCACAGTTCGTCAATGGAAAATTTGACAACGAAAAAGACTGTTCCTATATAATATCTGTTCGATAAAACAGAAAAGAAGACATAAAAAAAGAACGCGGACTCAGGTACATTTCTACCTAGATCCGCGTTCTTTTTATTAATCAGTTATATGACTTTCGTGCTTTCTCTGATATCGGACCAGAGAATAAGATCCAAAGAAGCCAGCTACCATCAAAGGAAGAGAAATAGCAAGATCAATGATGCTCTTTTGAGTAAGACCGTTAGCCCAGGCGACATAGATGGCGACAGAATCCGTATTGAGGAAGATGGCGATTATCGAACCTAAGGACAATCCGACAATCAGATGATAGACAAAGTCTCGATTCCAGGAGAACAGTTTATCGATGACCTTCGAGGTCAAGACAAATCCTAAGATGACTCCAACCGCCATAAGAAGATAGAAAGCGAAGATCTGCGGATACAATTTGAAGTATTCCATACTGACTGAGGAAACCAAGGCTTTGAAGTAACCGATCATCATCAAGAAGGCAGTAGCACTAAGTCCCGGGACGACCTGAGTGAGACCTAAGACAAAGCCTATCGGAACGGCGATGACATATAACCACCAGGGGAAGTCTTTGAAGGTATCGATTGCCAGCTGATAGTCTTTAGTGTCTTCTCCCTGAGTCAATGACAGATATGGATCTTCAAACGATCCTTTTGATAACAAGACGGCAATTCCGCCGATAAGAAGAGGAACTAAGATTCCGGAAAGGAAGACCAGAGACTTTCCAGTGGTTTTAGAAGAGCCTTTGATTTCCTGGAAGACAACAGGGAAGGAGCCTATCATCAAACCGGCAAAGCAGCAGATCATGGCGAAAGGCACTATACCCAAAAGCCATTTGATAGCAAAGAAACCGGCTGGGAATCCGACGATGAATCCGATGCCTATCGGAAGAAGGAAGAAAAAGCATTTAGAGAATTTCTTAAATAGATTTCCGAAGGCGAATATCATCTTGTCATATAGTTTAAAGATAATGGCGATAGCGGCTCCCGATATTCCTGGAACGACTACGGCAATACCTAAGATGATGCCAAACAGAAAGCTTAGCCACCATTTCTTCGTATTGTATTTTCCTAATACGTCTTCATATTCAATTGCCTTTTCAGGTTCTTTGTTTTCGTTTTTATTTTCTTCTGACATGGTTCTTTCTCCCGTATGGTAAAGATTATACAAGTCTAAAGAAGAAGAAGAAATCAAAATTGACATGAAAAGGTTTTAAAGCAGTCAGAAAAACAGTTCTTCCTGACACTTCAGTAAAGTTATCCACAATTATTTTTACCATGGCGAAAGTCTTTATACTAGCCTGTTTTTTATGTTGCTTTTTCATTGTGCTTTTCAGTAGATAACTATTGTTGATAATTTGCTGTCAAAGTGGATAAGTACTTAGACTTATCAACAGGTTATCAACAGAAAAAGCGGTTATCAACAGGGTGTTGATAAGTGTTTTAAATCATTGTTAGTTTAGACAAAACACCTTATTTTATCGTATTTTTTAGTTGTGGATAACCTAGATAATTGTTAGTAGTTATCAACTTATCAACAACGAAGTTATCAACATCCGATTTATCAACAGGTTATCCACAATAGCTCTTGTGTGGATAAGTTGTTTTAAGTAAATTTTCTAAGTAAATAAAAATTGTACTAAAATTGTGGATAACTATTTTTAAGTTAGAAAACTCTTAACTTATCAGTGCCGTTACCTTATAATTTTACTTGCAATTGTAAAGAGATATTAAAATGCACGAAACCACTAAAGACCGCCAGGTCCAAAACATATACAGCCAATTGTTAGAAGAGCTTAGAATTCAGATTAAGCCCAAGCTTTTTGACAATTTCTTTTCTGCTGATTCTTTTGACCTTAAATCCTTAGATGGAGGCAAGGCTGTCTTTGTCGCTGATTCCGAGTCTAATGCGACAATGATCAAAGCTGCTTTCCTTCCTCTTATATCTGAATCTCTGAGTAAAATCACTGAGACAAAATACTTAGTTGAGATAACAGATCGTATTTCCTATCTCAAGAGAAAGAATGCGGTCGAACAGGCCGATACGAAGTTCTTCCAGAACTGTCATATCTCTTCCTTATATACCTTTGATAACTTTGTCATCGGTCCTTCCAATAAAAATGCATATCTAGCTGCCTTATATGCGATTGAAAACCCGGGTAAAAGCAATCCTATCTTCCTTTATTCCAATTCCGGCATGGGTAAGACTCACCTGCTTCAGGCTATCGGAAACGCCTATAAACTCAAGAAACCTGAAAGCAAAGTCCTTTATATAACAACTGATGACTTCGTTTCGGAATTTGTCCGTTTCATCAAAGGAAACAAAGGGAGCGAAAATCTTAAAGATTTCTTCTCCACTGTCGATTTCCTTCTCGTTGACGATATTCAGTTTTTAGCCGGAAAAGAAGATACTCAGGTCATGTTCTTCAATGTCTTCAACCTGATGGTATCTCAGGGAAAGCAGATTGTCCTGACTTCCGATAGAAGTCCGTCAGAATTAAAAGGTCTTCAGGATCGTTTGGTATCTAGATTCTCAGGCGGTCTTTCAATCGGAATATCGAATCCGGAAAAAGAGACTCTGATTGAGATTCTCAAGATGAAAATAAAAGCCAACGGACTGTCAGTCGATCTCTTTGATACTGATGTCCTGACATACTTAGCCTATAACTATTCCAAAAACGTCCGTGAATTAGAAGGAGCCTTTACTAAACTCCTCTTCGCTCTCACCATTCACAAAGATATCAAGCAGGTGACCTTGGACTTCACTAAGACAATCTTTGAAGACGATGAAGTTAGGAGAGCGAAGACTGGTAAAGTCGATATCTCTTCTATCATCCAGGCCACAGCTGAATACTATTCCCTGACTGAGACTCAGCTAAAATCAAAAGTCCGAACCAGCCAGATTGCCTTAGCAAGACAGATAGCGATGTACTTGTCCAGAAATCTACTTGATCTTCCCTATCAGGAAATAGGCCGACAGTTTGGCAAAGATCACTCGACTGTCTTAGCTAACGTATCGAAGATTCAGAAGACTTTAGATAACGATCCTTCTCTTCGCAAAGCCGTAAATGACTTGTCTTCTCAAGTCAGAAAAGCAATATAAAAGCATATAAAAAGGCTCTTTCGAGCCTTTTTTGATGAAATAAGCTTAATTCTACTCTTTTCTCATGTGCCCTTTTCTGGAATGAATTCTGATAGATCCACCTTGAGTCTTCACCAATGACTTAGCATAGTCGATAGCCTGAGCCTGCGTGTCGAAGAGCTTGATAGCTTTCTGTCCGGTAGCTAATTTGACCTGCCAGACACCAGAAGGCTGTCTTCCGATATGATAAACACGAGGTCCGTCTCCATAGCCTTTTGCCTTAGCTTCCTTCTCAGCTTTGATCTCGTTCTTCTCTTCCTCTTCTTCACTTCCCTCATCTACTTCTTCAATTTTGATATCTTCTTTTTTCTTCATATTATCGTCTCCTTTTTCACTATCATCGTTCTTCTCTTCTTTCACATCGTCAACAGACTCTTCTTTGACTTCTTTTTCATCATTATCAGTGCAAGGCAGAGCTTCTGCCGTTTTCTTTTCTTTGTTCAACACGTTTGTGCCAAGAACTAAAAGGAAAGAGATTATCTCTGTTCCTATGACCATTCCTAACACCCAGAGAAGAGAAACCCACCATTGCTGATTGTTGATGTCCATGAAGAAGTAAGGAGGTTCAATAGTATTTACGGCAACAAGAGGAATGATTATAGCCGCATAAAGAACCATAGGTATGACTCCGTAGAGGGAATCAAAGAACGAGAATCTTTCTCCTTTGTCTATATCTATAAAGAGGAAGGAGATAATTCCGATAAGCGGGAAGACCGTATGTACCCAGAGAGAATAAGATGGCTCATATGCCATACTCCATCTGCCGGTAATTGGACAAAGACAGCAATAGACAGTAATCAGAGTCAGAGTTACACCGACTGTACCAGCAAGTTTAAAAATCAGAGCGGCTTTAGGCACTTTTGTTCCCTTTATAATACTTATTGTCTGGAAAAGAGCAAAGACTAAGGCGGAAAGAGCAAAGAGAATGTTGCTGTCATTAGTGAACATGACAAATGTATTCGTTCCGTTCTTTAGATAGTGAAGGCAAAGGACGACAGCTTCTCCCAGAAATACCAAATATGACAGAACAGCGGAAACAAGCTTTCGATTTCTATTCATGGCGGGATTATTCCTTTCTTACCATTTCAATTTTAATTCATATAAAAGAAAAAAGATAATTATTTATCTGCAAATACCTTTTTATTTGCTCTTTCTTCTAAAATTTATTCTCAATATCATCAGAACATAATAGATTGAGTGTAAATCCCATTTTTTATAAAATGCGTTCTAATTGTGAATGTTCTTAATAAATGCTATTCTTATCGTGATATAAAGAGATCAGTAAATTTATGAAAAAAATCAAATTCAAATTTCTCTTGTTGCCTCTTTCGTTCGCTTTGTCAGTCTCCTCCTGTGATCAGGTCACTTTTGCAAGTTCGATAACTGATAATTCTTCTGTTTCTTCTTCCGTTACAGCTGGAGTCACTTCTGATAGCGGCAATAAAACAGATTCTTCTAAAACAGATTCTTCTGCCCCTTCTTTTCCTGACAGCTCGATTTCAGCCGGTGCTTCAACAACGGGTTCCAATTCTAAAGATGACGAAGACAATGATAAACATAACAATCTTGATAAGCTGATTGATAAAATCACTCTTTCTATCGATAATATCAGTGAAAAATACCTTTCTGACATCACTGCGACTGATATAAAAGTCTCCGTTTTTGATACAAAGCTATATAAAATCACTCTGGAATTAGACAAAGATTCCAAGGAAAACTCCTTAGAGGTCGAATATTATCTGACTGAGATAAAAACCGACAAAAAATCAAAAAAGAAAGAAAAAGAATTCACAGGTTTCAAGCTTCCTGAATACGAAATTGAAAAGAATCTGAATATCACTGGATTCGATGCTGACAAAAGCATAGATGAAGGATCTTCTTTTTCTTTCTCCGTCTCTCTTGCTTCTAAGCCCAGAAACAACATCGATATCTCGTTGTCTCTTTCAAATGAAAACGGAACTCTTTCTTCTTCTCTTTTAACCTTTACTCCTCTTGATTTCAGCACTTATAAGAATGTTTCCTTATCAACCATAAAAGACACTTCTTTTGATGACAAAGACGTCTATGTTTCTTTTTCTCATTCAGGAAAAGAAATCAAAAAACGCCATTTAATCATTAAAAACATCGATATTATAGAAAAACCAACTATTATTTTTCCTTCTTCTTTGACTATCAAAAAGAATAAAAGAAGCAGTTTCTCAATATCTTTAGACAAAGCACCGAATGAAAGCACTGAAATATCTATTTCGTCTTCCAGTGACAAAGTGACCTTCGACAATAAGATTCTTGTCTTTGATAAGAACAACTACAAGACAGAACAGGCCTTCTTCTTTACGATAGAAGAAGCCGAGACTGCTTCTTCTATCACTTTCACCTTGTCTTCTAAAGGTCTTGTCTCCAAGCAGATTCAAGTAGACATAGAAGAAACCGAAAAGGAAAACTTTGAATACTTAATTCCCTTTGAATCAGGCTTTATAACTGATCCCGTCTATTATTACACCGCCTATTATGACGTCGATTTCAAAATAGAAAAACTGTCTGTATCCTTTAACAGTTCAGATGTGTTTACCGATATCACAGAGATCATGGACTCGACTTTCACAAACAACGCCTGCATGATCTATCTCAAGACTTTCAATTTCTCTTCTAATCCTACAGTCAGATTAAAAGCCGATTATTCAAAAAAGACTGAAAAACTTGTCGGAAACCCCACTTTTGAATTAGAAGGATACCGGATAAAAGCCACTTTAGGTTCTTATACTGAGTATTTTCTTCCTTCTGCCGTCAGTCCTTATGCCCTGATCAATATTTCGACTGAAGTGAAACTTGAAAACTTCCTTCATTTCACAAGGGAATCGGCTTCCGGTGTCGTCGAAGAATTCTATCTGGCTTTACGTCCTAAATCTGGAAGCCGCTTAGCAGTAGATGGTTTATCTCCGACCAGCTTTGCCAAAGTGATAGAAGTCAGTAGTTATAGAAACAAAAGATTTTACGAACGGAACTTCCTTAACTACTATAGTTACAACAATGACTTGAAAGTCATTACTTTTAACGACAATACTTCAAAAGACTTAGATAACTATTCTGATTGGAAAATGACTTTAAACGAATCTGTCAATGTCTTCAATAAGACCATGGTATCCTTTGGATTAGATATCAGTTTAAAAGAAGATTCAGAAAGCAGAAACTCAGTTCATTACGGAGAACTGGATTTTGAAAGCCCTATGGGAGGAACCACGGCCGGTCTTTGTAAATTCAGCGCAACAAATAACCGCTTTGAAATTTTCCTCAACAACGGTCCTTATGTACTCCCCACTAAGGAAAAAATGAGATCAGCTATCACTCATGAGATAGGACATCTTCTGGGATTGGCCGATTTTCCTTATGCCTCATCCGATTCACTTTATTCTTATGGACGGGATTCAGAAGTTATATATTTCCAGCCTAACGACATCGTAACTTTCAGAAGCTGGATCGATAAAGAAAACACCTCCACTTTCTTCTAGTTTTATAGGTTTTACTGCACAAGATAATGACTAGTTTTCTGATTTAGAATCTTTTGAAATCACTCTGGTTTCCTGGGGTTTTTAAGTTATATCCGGATTTATCCACAATCGTTGTGGATAAATCCTTTTTTATCAACAGAGAATGTGGATAGATTTCGTTCAACAACACATAAATAAAATAAAAAGAAATCTATGAAAAGCTTCGTGTTTCACGATAGTTTTCACACTTATCGCAACTTAGACAAAACAAAAGATTTTTCAGTTATCCACCAATCCACAGCCCCTTATTATTATCATTATCTGTAGTATTCTTTAGATTACTATATTAAGCCTTGAGGCTTGACTGACTTAATCGAAGAAAAGACGAAACGGAGCAAGGAACGAAAAAGATAAAAAATGTTGATGGATATTGAGGTTTTGTCTTTTAAATAAAGGTCTTATAGACTATAATATTATTAATATATTTATTTAATATAGAGAGGATTTTTAAAAATGAAGTTAACTATAAAAAGACAGGAATTTTTAAGACTTCTTACCTTTGTCAGTCAGGCTATCCCAGCCAAATCAGCTGAGAGTCAGTTTATGAATTTCCTTTTAGACTGCAAAGAAGACAGCCTTTCAATCATTGCCAGTGATGGCACTATCTCTGCCAAGATTGCAACTAAGGCCAAAGATGAAAAGGGCAATGATGTGATCATCAATGCCGAACCTGGTCTTATTCAGACTCCTGCCAAATATCTTCTTGATATCGTAAGCAAGATGGGCGGTGATGTCGTCACTCTCAACATGGTTGACACCAACTATCTCAATATCTCCGATGATTCCACTAATTTCAATCTCATCACCAAAGCGGGTGAAGAATATCCCAATGTCGATTTGAATGTTCCTGAAGACAACCAGGGATTTAAAGTGTCTTTAGGTGATTTAAAGAAACTCTTTGATACCACCTCTTATGCAGTTGCAACCAAAGGTCCCAAAGATCTTTATTACGGAATCAATGTTTCGGTGAGATCTGGAAAACTGTATTTTATGACTACTGATTCTTATCGTATGGCCAGAATGGCCGTCAATGAGAAGGATAACGATGCCGCTTTCTCTTTCACCTGCCCTGTCAAAGCCTTATCGATGGTAACTAATATTGTCACTAACGGCGAATGTGTCATCTACTTCGATGAACAGAGAGCTCTCTTTGTCGCTGACGGTGTGACTCTGTCCACTCGTCTTATCAGAGGAGACTTCCCTTCAATCGATAGAATAATTCCTTCTTCTTTCCCCTATTCTGTCAGCGTCGAAAAGGACGAATTCTTAGCAGCTGCTGACCGTGTGAGAATCATCTCTTCCGCTGAAGACAAGAATTCTCAGGTCAAGTTTACAATCTCCCGTGACACCGGTGTCACTATCTCTGCCCGTTCCACCAATTATGGAAACTCGCAGGAAATCCTCAGAAGAGCTTCCTATGTCCTTCCTGACGGAGAAGATATCTTCGAGATCGGCTTCAATGTCGATTTTGCTGTTGCGGCTGTCAGAGCTCTGGCTTCTGAAAAGGTCACATTCGTCTTCGCCGCTCCTACTAGAATGTTCATGGTCAAGAATGATGATCCTGAAAATATTCAGATTGTCACTCCGATCAGAATGAACACCTTTAACGATTAGTATCTCAAAGCACAGAAAGACAGTCTGATTCTTCTTTCTGTGCTTTTTTATGTCTTTTTTACCGCCTTTGAAGTAGAAGGCCTCCAATATTTTAGAAACGAGAAATAACAAGAGAAGAAAAAAGAGCAATATAAAAGAATCATAAAGACCCTTAATCCAAGATTATTACCCTGTTTTTGTCTTCTTTTACTGATATAATCTAAGCAATAGAGAAACTTTTTATAGTTTGCGGGAAGGTAAAAGATGGATAAAGAAACAGCGCTTCAAATCTGGCAGGAGCTATACGGAGACAAAGAAGAAGCCTATGATTACGCTTCTCATAAGATGAGAAGAGACGATTTTGACAATGTTGATTCTGAATTCGGCTGGAAAATCGATCATAAGCAGCCTCTCTATAACGGCGGTCTGGATTTCGGATTCAATCTCGTTCCGGCCAGTATCGATACGATAGATCTTCGCGGAGGTCGAACCTCGTTTAAAGTCGGTCATCTGCGGTTAGAAGTCCGCAAAGGACCTAAATATGGAACTTTCTCAGTCTATGATGTGACTGATTCCAATCATCCTATTTCTATGGAGCCTAACGAGGACAATCAAGACCCTGCTTATAACAAGAACAGGACTGATTTCAGTTTAGGCATCAATCAGGAAGCACCTGTTGATTTTTCGGCTCAGTTTTCTTCACCATTGGTTTCTGATACTTTGATTCACGAAGTGATCAAAGCAGACGAAAATGAGGCCTTTGACGCTGTTAACAGCAAGGAAGAGACTGAAAACAAAGAAGAGACTGACGAAGATCAGAACAAGACTGAAGAAACAAATGGTGACATCATAGAAGAAGATAAAACGGATGTAACTGCTTCTGATTTATCAGAGGAGACAAAAGAAGAAAAGCCTTCTTTGGAAGAACAGGTTATTGAAGAAAATGCTGTCGAGAACAATAATGATGACGACAGCACTGAAATAACCAAAGACACTGAGGAAACTGAAGAAGAGACGGCAGATGAAGAACAGGAAAACAAGCAAAATGAAGTAGACGAATTGAGAGAGATGATAAAGGCGAAAGATACAGAGATTGAAAGACTTAACACTGAGCTTTCTTCCTTGAAAGAAGAAAACCAGGAAGAAAATCATTCCGAAGAAGAGAAGAAAGAACTGAATGATAGAATTGATGCTCTGACTAAAGAGCTTTTAGATATCAAGAACGAAAACCTACGCAAAGAAGAAGAAAACAAAGCCTATTTATCTGAAAAAGAACAATTATCAATTCAAAGAGACCAATTGATATCTGAAAAAGAAGAACATACGCGAAAAGAAGCTGATGACAAAGCCAAAATCGATTCTTTTGAAAACGAAAAGAAAACTCTCAACGACGACATCGATATTCTCAGAAATCAGATCTATGGCCTTAAAACTGAGATTGTCAGGCTTAATTCTTCCTTAGATCAGACTTTGGAAGAAAAGAACAGCATAATCACCGACTCTTCTTCTGTCAAAGCTGAAAATGAGACTGTCAGACAAAAGAACCAGGCTTTGGAAAAAGAGATTGCCCTTCTTAAAGAACAAGACGGAAAACTGGCAGATGAAAATGAAAACTATAAAAACAGTCAGGAGTCTTTTGACGAGAATCTAAAAGAACAGCTCTCCTCTTTGAAAGCAGATAAAGAAAAGCTCTTATCTGAAAAAGAAAAGCAGGAAGAAGTCCTCAACAGTCTGGCTTTTGAGATAACAAATCTCAAGAGTGACAACCAGAGAAAAGATCAGATCATCTCTTCTTTCTCTTCTGTCAAAGCTCAAGAAGAGAATACCAGGGTTTCTGAAAATGATGAACGTGTCGAAGAAATCAAAAGTCTGAAGTCTAAGATTGAGAATATAGAAGCAGAAAAGAACGAAGAAAAAGAAAAACTGTCTGCTCTTTTGAATGATAAAGACAATGCCGATAAAGAAAACATCAAACTGAAAGAACAGATTGAAAATATCCAAAAAGAACTTATTTCCTTACAGGACAAAGAAGCATTAGAATCTATGGCTTCTGACGAGAATAAGAAAGCTCTCGATGAAGAAAACAGAGTTATCAAAGGACAGAACTCCTTCTTTAAGGCATCAGGAAAAGAAGACAAGTATGAAGAAGCTTCTTCTTCTCTTAAAGAGCAGGAACTTCCTGAAACCGTTGAAAACTATCAAAGTCTTATTCCTCTTCATCCTGAATGGTTCTATTCTTCCTCAGACTATCTAGGACCGGTTCCTGAAGCTTTTGATAGCACCAGTGAACAGATTGCAGAGAAAGAACTCGATGTCAGAGAATACCCAGAAGAGGATGTCTCCTATCTCAAAAAAGAAATTGAGAAGAGGAACAGGGCCATTCTGGCTTTTGAAGAAGTCTATACGGATGAATGCGATACAGCCACTGATTTTGCCGGACGGGAAATCAAAAAAGACCACTATCTGGATGAAGAACAATATGGTTTTGATTATCGGATCATCAAAGACCGGGAAACCCAGAAAGAAACCTATATTGTCGCCAGTTTGAAATCCTTGGCTGATTTTAGAGAAGAAGAGACGTTTACCACTAACGGACATAGCTATCGTTTGGTTTCGAAAAGTGGCAGCTATAAGGTTGTTTCTGATGACTATATCAGTGATCCCTATGACTTTGATGAGGCCATCAAAGTCACATCCGACACTGCCAAAGAACAGACGCCGATGGTCTATCTCTTTGTCAAGACTATGGGAGCAACTATCTCTGACCCTGATCTGACACTTCAGAACAAGTTCTTTGCCATCATCGATAAGACAGTAAAAAGATGCTGTCCTTCTTCCTTTATGGAAATGCAGACAGCTATCGGTACTAATCAGAATTACGCCTTCCTGACTTTTGACGGTTCTTCCGATTCCTGTTATCGGGAAGTCTATAATTATGCTATCCTTCTTAATTCCTATCGAAAAGAAATCAAGAAGGAAGGAGAACTCAATGCCGTGATTGTCATGGATCAGATTGAAGTTGAACCGGCTTTAAGACATCTTTCATTCGACAGGCTTTTCAACAAGACCAAGAATATCGGCTTAAGAGCTATCTTATATGAACTCAATATGACACCGGTGATCAACTCTACTATAAGAAGAACCATCCACATAGGACCTGAAGTACTTCCCTATCTCAACATCGACAAAAATAAGATCACGGAATCTTTGCTCGGAAAGGGAAACTTCACATCTCTTTACAATTTCCACGATTCTTATTACGAGTGCCACTTTGTCTATGGATTGAAGAGACGGACTAAAGAAGAAGATTAATTTCACGTGAAATTAATATATAAAGAGGATAACAACATGACAGTATTAGAAAGTTTTCTGAAGTATGTTTCTTATGAGACTACCGCTCAAGACGAAAGAAGCAACAGCTGTTCCAATGATAAGATGCTTGTACTTGCAGACGAAATGCTTGAAGAACTTCAGGCCTTGAAGCCTGATGAAATCAGCATCAACAGATTTGGAGTCATCGACTGCAAATTCCATGGAGACGAAAGCAAAGACTCGGTAGCCTTTTTAGCTCATATGGATACTTCTCCTTCTGCATCTGATAAAGATGTTAAAGCCAGAATTATCGATTATAAGGGCGGAGACATCGAACTAAAGCCTGGTCTTATTCTCTCTGAAAAAGAATTCACATCCTTAAAGCAGGGCGTCGGTCATAAGTTAGTCGTCACCGACGGCAACACACTATTAGGAGGTGACGACAAAGCCGGTATGGCTATCATCATGACTTCTCTAAGAGAAGCTCTGAAGAAGAAAGACCATCGTCCCTTAGAGATTATCTTCACTACCGATGAAGAGATCGGAGCTGATGCCAAACACATCTCGATGGAGATCGTCAATTCCAAATACGGATATACCATCGACGGCGGTGACTATCGGGGCTTATCGATTGAATCCTTTACGGCTTATGGAATGGATATTCATACCATGGGCAAGTCTATTCATCCAGGCTATGCCAAAGACAAATTGGTAAATGCCTCCACCGTCTTAATCGAATTCATCGATTCTCTTCCGAAGTTCTTAAGACCGGAACACACCGATAAAAGAGAACCCTTCTATCATCTGTGCGGAATTAAAGGCAATGAGGATGAGAGCGAAGCCAATATGATCATCAGAAGCTTTGACGAAGTGGAATGCAAAGAACTGATTTCCATCGCCGAGCTTTCGGCTAGGAGAATCAATGATCGCTTAGGCTATGAAGCTCTCACTCTTGATGTCTATGAGCAGTATCACAATATGAAACAGGTTCTCGATAAGCATCCGGAGATTCTCAAAGAAGCCGAGGAAGTCTACAAAGAAGTCGGTATCCCCTATGGCTATGAGGCAATCAGAGGCGGAACCACCGGCAGTCAGTTATCCTTTATGGGTCTTCCCACTCCCAATCTTGGAACCGGAGACTATAACTGTCACGGCCGTTTTGAATACGTCGATGTCTATGAGATGGAGAAAATGTGTGAAGTAGTTACCAGACTGATGACTAGGTAACAGAAATCAGTCAAAAAGCAAACAAAAAACGAATTTTATATCCCGCCTATATATACCTATATATTATGTTCTTTTTCTGTAAGCGTTTACATTTTAATCGATTGTTTTGATGATTAATTAAGAAAAGTACTTGAAAAGCTTAAAAAACGGGGATAAACACGACATTTTTCATTGCTTATCCTCTTTTTTATGCTTTTGTTGCTTTTCTTTTTTGTTTCACTTTTTTGGAAATGAGATATTAAGCCGTTAAAATTAACAATGCTTTATTTTTAAGGAGGAGTCCCACATGAAAAAGTTATTATCAGTACTTTCATTGGCCACTATCGTCGGAGTAGGAGCATTATCTGCTCAATCTAATGAGGTAGTTATTCCTGGCACAGAGAAGAACAGCCAGAAATCCTATCTTGTCACACTCGATGGAGAGGCTAACGAAGAAAACAAAGAAAGAAACGAAGTTCAACTCAACGAGGTTCTTAATGAACTCGCCTATAAACTTCCTAAGGATAGCTATACCATTGACTATACTTATGACACAGTCATGAATGGTTTTGCCGTCAAGACATATTCGGGTCTTGAGAATGTAATCAAATCCATTTCTCATGTGGCTTCTGTCGAAGAATCTCATTCTTATTCTGCTCCGGCTGAGAATCTCACTACCACTACCTATCAGGGTGGCGTGAGAACATCGATGACCCCTGAAGAGGTTCAGGCCGCTAAGTTAGTCAACTATTCAGCTGAAACCATGCATGCCACTGGCACTGATATCACAGCTGCCATCAAAGATGTGACCGGTACAGAATCGGCGTCACAGGGTGGCAAAAATGTTTCAGTCGGTATCATCGATACTGGTCTTTTCCTTAACCAGGTTGAGGGAACTGCTGCCAGAACTGCAGCTTTAGCTACTGCTGAAAAGGGTAATTACACTTTGACAGCTCCGGCTTTCAAAGATTTCACCGATACATCTTTTAACAAGCTCACTGCTGAGAAGGTTGCTGCTGTTGCTGGACTCAAGGGCTCAAACTACACCAGAATCAACAATAAGATTCCTTTCTCCTTTGATTATGCTGACAATGACGGCAATGTCGATCCTACTGGCGGACAGGAAGCCAGCGAACATGGTACCCATGTCGCTTCTATGGCTTCAGCTAACGGTACTGCCTTCCAGGGTATTGCCCCTAATGCCCAGGTTGCTGTTTTGAAGGTCTTCGGAAACAACGCTGCCGGAGCCGGTGATACAGCTATCATCGCCGCTTTAGAGGATTCTGCCAAATTAGGTCTTGATGTCGTCAACCTTTCATTAGGTTCTGATCTTATCGATGATGATGACACTCCAACTAATGGTGTTTATCAGGCTTTGGAGAAGTGCTCTGAAGCTGGCGTCATCGTCAACTTTGCTGCTGGAAACTCTGGCAAGTCTTCATATTCAGGATCTAAAGGTTATTCCGATTGGACAACTGATACTGTTGAAACTTCTATTACCGGAAGTGAAGCTCATATGGATGAAGGAGCTAACATCGTCGCAGCCTCTAACCCTAACAGAGCTTTCTATTCTTCTATTATGACTATCGGTGATACTGCTGTTTCTTATGATGATCAGGTCATCAACAAGACTGGCAGCACCATTCATTATGAAAAACCTCTTCCGTTTTCAACCCTTATTCCTGAAGGACAGGATGAAGTTGCTCTCAAATACGTGAGAATCGGCGGCTTAGGTGCTGCTTCTGATTACACCGATGATATCAAGGCTTCTATCAGTGCCGGTAACAATGTCGCTGTTGTCGACCGTGGTTCTATCTCCTTCACTGAAAAGATCAGAAACGCCACTTCTTCTGGCGCCAAGGCTGTCATCGTTGTCAATAACGATCCTTCTCTGACTTTCAACTTCAGCTTTGACTTCAATGGCTATGAACCTACTATTCCTGTCGTCTTAGTTTACAAGAGCATGTCTTCTATCTTCGGTGCTGCCGGAAATACCGGTGACATCAAGTTGGCGACTAACACTGTTCAGGAATCTCCTGACGGAAACGTCATTGCCTCCTTCTCCTCTGATGGTCCTTCCTATAACCTCGATATCTCTCCTACAATCGCCGGACCTGGAAAACAGACAATGGGTGCTGTAGTCGCAACTAACAATGCCACTAATTCCGGTATTGTCGGTTATGACAACTTCGATGGCACTTCCATGGCTACTCCTAATGTCACTGGAGCTATGGCTCTTACTTTAGGAGAGAAGAATCCTGATAACAATGGTGATCTGGCTTCTGCTTCTGCTGAAAAATATGCTACTTTCAAGTCTTATCTATCCAGCATTGCCATGTCGACAGCTGATCAGCTTGTCGACACCACCAAAGAGACTCTTACTTCTCCTCGTATGCAGGGTGCCGGTGTCATCAATCCGAGAAATATCTTGGCCACTAACTCATATGTCAGCTATCACAATCAAGATGTCGGCGAATACAGCAACACTTTTGAATCCAAGGTTGAACTCAAGAACACTGGATCACTTAAGGTCTCTGATTTCACCGCCACTACTCCTAACTATGTCGAATTTGAATACACCATTCACAATGAGTCTGCAAATACCAGAACCTATAAGCCTGCTCTTTCTTTGATGATTCCCAGTCTCAGAGTTCAGCAGACTCAGGCTGAATATGATGAATCTGATGCTACTTCCAAAGTTGATGTACCTGTTAACCTTCCTTCCACCATCACTATGTCTGTCAACGATGATGAAGTCGCTATTCCTGAAGATCATCAGCTTACCGGAACTGTCGTTGTTCCTGCCATGGGATCTGTCACAGCTACTGCTAAGGTCAGAATTGATGATCTGGCTTTCTCCAAGAAGTGGAATGATGTCAAGAATGCTGATTTCACCGGTACTTTAAAAGAATACATTGCCAAATACTTCAAGGATGCCGGCGGAACATATGTTGAAGGCTACCTCAATCTCAATGAAGTCGGAAAGAGCGAAGATACCACTAAGGTTTCTCATAAGCTTTCTGTTCCTTACATGGGATTCTATGGTGACTATACAGTCGGCAAGGCTGTCGAAGATTTCGACTTTGAAAAAGAAGACGGACGTCTCTACAATTCTGAGATGATCGATTCTTATGTCCAGAACCTCTCTAATGCCGAGTACCGAAAGAGCAATGCCTACACTGGTTCTACCTTAACTGCTGTTGCCAGCAACTTTAGTTCAACCAATATCGAAAATATTGCCAAGCTCAATACTTCCGGTAAAGCTGATGGCGCCACTAAGCTTTCTCTCAACTATGATATTGATTCTAAGCTTCACGCTGGTTCTGCTTCGGCCAATACTCTCTTAGCTGTCTTCTTTGTCAATCGTTCTATATCTGATGCTTCCTGGTCTATCAAGAAGGGTTCAACTTCTGTATCCACTGGAAAGATTGCTGATTATGGTTATGCCTCAGGCGGTATTACTTCTAGCGGCAGTCTGACTAAGTCCTGGTTATATACCGGTGACGGCATCATGATGCATCACGGCATCGCTCAGATTCCATTAAGTGCTGTCAATGAAGGCGAATATACTCTTGAATTCTCCTTTGCCTTAAAGGGTGTCTCCACTACTCAGAAAAAGACCTATACTCTGGTTGTCGACAAGACTGATCCTGTCTATGAGGGCGTCGCTACTTCTACTAGCAACAATAAGAACTACATGACTCTTACCACTAACGGCGGCAATGCAGCTTACTATGCTAATTCTATCGGTTACAACACAGCTAAGGTCGCCGGAAGCAGCAACTCCTATTCTGCCAAGATCGCCTTGAGAGATACCAACATCGAGAATGAATCTGTTCTTGTCAGCGCTCAGGATATCAATCACAACGAATCTAAATACCTTATCAATCCTCTTGATACCTCTATCGTTGCCAAATCTAGTCAGTTCACTAATAAGATGAAGATCTCTGCTGCTTTGCTTAACTCCAGCGGCGGTCAGTATCAGTATGATTTCGCTATCGCCGACTTCAACGACAACCCCATCACTCTCAAGGCCGATTATGAAATCTATGTCCAATTGGCTACTGGTCTTACGGCCTCTGACCTCGATGTCAGTGTCGATTCCGAAGATCAGTCATTCACCTATGATGCCACTACCGGTATTCTCACCATCAAGATGCCTCGTAGCGCAGCCGGTTTCACCATCAACTCCAAGCTCATCAACAAATCTACTTTAGGAGAACAGACTTCTTCTGGTTCTTCCTCAAGTTCTTCTTCTTCGTCTTCTTCCACTTCCGATAACACTTCTTCCTCTACTAGTGGCGGCGGATGCGGCGGAAGCATCATCGCTGTCTCCTCAATCGTCGGTGCAGCTGCTTTAGTCGGTGTCGGACTTCTCATCAAAAAGAAGAGAGAAGATAAGTAAGCTTTAAGTCAACTCAGTGCAAAAGCCCCGGAGAAATGCCGAGGCTTTTGCTTTCTTAAGAGACTATCAACCTAAAGAAAAGAAATAAAAGATGTTTATTGATTCTGAAACAAAAAAGAAGATTATCTGCTGGGCTATCGCTATCGCCATTCCTTTGATAGTGATCATCCCTTTAAGGTTCTTCTCAAACTTCGGTCTGAGTAATTCCTGCCTGATTCCAGGTGTTCTTTATCTGGGCTTTGTTTCTCTCTATTATGTCGTCAGATGGGGTACCTTTGATCTATTCCGCTTCCAGCTGTCAAATTGGGCCAGCACTCTCAAATATCACGGAAAGAAGAAATATCGTGATTATGAAGATTATCAGAACATCATGCAGGACAAGAGAAAACAGAAGCACTTCATCTGGCTTCCTTGGACGTCTTTAGGAATACTACTTGTAGTATTGTCTATCGTTTTTGCTTTCTATCCTGTATAATAAGTAAGCGCTTTTAGAGATTTCTTTACGTTGGTTAGGGACTTTGAAAAAATACGTTATTGACTATGTTTTATTAAATAATAAAATATTATTATCTATCTTTGCGTCAACTTACGACAAAAAATAAACGGAGGATATACACTCATGAAGAAATTACAGAGAATTTTAGGGCTCGCAATCATCGCATCTATTGCGGTTTTGGGATCTTGCAGTCCAGCAACCAGCAGCACCACTTCCGGAGGCGGACAGTCAACGTCGACTGGCACTTCCGATTATGACTTCTTTGTCAATTACAAAGGCGAAGAAGTTAAAAACAACGGCAGCTATAGCATCTCCGTCGGTGAGAAAGCTACTAGCGTCGCTGCTACCGCTTTAGGTTCCACAGGCGTCAAGTTTGCCTATTCCTCCAGCGCCGCTGATGTTTTAAGCGTCAGCGATAAAGGCCTTCTTTCTCCTAAGGCTGTCGGAACTGCTGTCATCACCGTCAAAGTAGACGGAACTACTGGCAGTGACATCGTCATGAACTTCACGGTTGAAAAGACTTCTTCAGCCGCTGGCGCTCAGTCTTATGCCAGTGTCTCCTATGATGAAAAGAGCAGACTGTTAGCCACGCTTGAAGATTATGCTGTCGATAACTATCTCACCGGTATCACCATGTTCTCAAATGGCGGATACGCGGTTTACAATGAACGTTATGTTCCGGCTCCCCGTGAATATGTTGTCGGTTATGGCTGGGGCACATCCCGTGAAGGATCTCTTAAAAAAGAGCTTCCCGGCGCTATCGGAAAACATCCTACTTATTACACTATCGGAACTACCGGCTTAGCTCAGAAGGCCAATGCTCTTGATGCCTCTGGATCAGATGTATCAAGTCTTTATGGATATATTTCCAACTCTTATTATTCGACTCGTCTGAATCAAAACGGCGATGGATACGAATGGTATCCTAATTTGGCTGTTGATAGTGAAAAGCGTCCTATCGCCATGAATGACGATGGAACTGTCGCTTCCAATCAGACTGGTGCTACTCATTCCAGATGGAGAATCCACCTGAGAAGCGGTGTCAAGTATGCCACCTCTTCATCGAAGACCGTCAACGGCGTCAACCTTTCTTCATATAACGGAAAAACTGTTGAATTAGCCGATTATCTAACTCCTATCAAACTTATGCTGACTAACTGGAACGGTCAGTATCGTGGTGCTGAAATGACCAAAGGCGTTTCCGGTTTTGCCGGTGCCGCCGATTATTTCGCTGATACTGGTTCCAATAAGACCGGAAACAGCAGTGCCCTTTGGGATGATACCCTTTGGAATCAGCATATGGGTGACAATATAAAAACCGGAACAGATGATACCGGTAATTATATCGAATTTAACCTTTTACTTCCCTGCACTCAGTTCTATGCCATGTATTATATTTCCAGCAACCTCTATTCTCCGCTCCCTGAAAGCTTCATCAAGACTATCGGAGTAGGATCGTTTGGTGTCAATGACAGCACCAGATCGCTTACTCCTGTCGATACCATGCTTTCAAGCGGACCTTATTTTATCGATCAGTTTGATGATGGCACAATTTCTCTTAAGAAGAATCCTAACTACTATTACACTAAGGATACTTTTGCCGACGGCAATACCAGAGATGTCTATCAGCTTCCCGGTATCGATATGGTATATATCTCCAGCGATCAGCTTAAGAACCAGTTTGAAAATGGAGCCATCGATAACTATTCCCCAGATAAAGACGCTCTAAAGACAGTTTATAATACTGATTCCGGTGTTTCTTCTAATGGTGTCAAATGGAACAGATACCTTACTAAAGGCGACGCTAACTTTAAGCTCAATGTCAATGCCACTACTCAGGAGCAGTGGAACAATATGTTTGGAACCACTGGTTCTGTTTATCCGCATACTTCTGCTCAGATTCAAACCAGCGAATGGGGAACCAGAAAGAAATACCTTTCCGATCACGATTTCCTCAACTTCCTTTCCTTTGGCTTAGACAGAGCTGCTATTTCTTCTGCCCACGGCAGTCAGGCTACTCAGGAATATTTCTCAGACAACTATCTTATCGATCCTGAATCCGGTGTTTCCTATAATTCCACCGACGCACACAAGGCTGTTTTACTTGATCGTTATAATGAAACTTATGGTTTCAACGAAGCTGCCGCTAAGGAAGCTTTGACTAACGCCTTCGAAAACACTATTCTTCCGATGGCTGAAAACAAAGAGCTTACTGCTTCCGGTACTTCCGGTACCGCTGGCACTGCTGCTAATCCCTGGGCTGTCAAGATTACGATGAATTGGATGAATCCTTCTGATGTTACTGACTATAGCGATGTCTTTGTCTCTCTCAATAGAATCTTCTCGGAAGTTTCCACTGAAGATTATGGCGGCTGCTATAAACTTGTAATAACTGAAAAGCCTGGTACTGCTGATTTCAATCAGGTCTATGACACGATGAAGCACGGCGAATATGACTTAGGATTCGGAGCTATTTCCGGAAACGATCTTAACCCGCTCAACTTCTTTGAAGTCCTGAAGTCTGATAACTCTTCTGATTTCACTCTCAACTGGGGTGTTGACACCAGCAAGACCAGCCCTGATATCGTCTACGATGGCAAGACCTGGTCCTTTGATGGCTTATGGAAAGCCGGCGATACCGGTGTTGCCTTAGCTAACGATGGTTCTATCGCCAACATTTCCAACGTCTCCACTGCTCATACTTCTGCTGACGGCAAGACTAAGTATGATTCAGCTTCCACTTCTGATTTGACTATCACCTATAAGATTTCCTTCAAGGCCTTAATCGAAGGCGGAGCCACTAATCTCAATGTCAAGATCTATGGTCTGAGCAATGCCTCTGGCGGTGCTTTCACCTTAGCTCAGCTTGGAGCCACTGAAGCCAATAACTATGTTGGAAACGTCACTATCATCAACGCTCTCAACCACTATATCGATGAAGCTTCCGGCAAGACTTTACTTGCTTCCACTGCTTCCATCAACGTCAACTATGACCTTGTCATCAACAACGTCAGGACTCCTGTCACTGTCATCCTCAAGGTACCTACCTATGCCGGTGTCTTCGGGCTTCCTGAATAATATCAACTAAAATGCCTTATATAGTAAAATATAGCTTAAAAAGACTGGGATTGCTTTTAGTAACAACTTTCATTATTCTCACAATCACCTTTTTCCTTGTCAAGATGCTTCCTGATGCTGCCATGCCTTCCACTTCTTCCCAGCTCTTCGCTTACTGTGAAGACCAGGTTACTCTTGGCAACTACATCAGAAGTCTTGAGGACGACCCGACTATCGGAGAGTTCATCACGACTGTTGATACTGGAAACGTCACTTACTACTACTATCGTTCTCCCCTTGTCATTCAGTATGGAAACTGGCTGACTGGAATCTTCACCAGATGGGATTGGGGTACTTCAACTGCCATTCAGGTCGGCAACTCTGCCATGTATATCATCGGCCAGAAGCTTAAGCCGACTATCCTTATCAATATCATCACCATCATCATCGCTGTTCCTCTCGGTTTCCTCTTTGGTATCATCGCTGCCTTAAAGAAGAACAAAGCTGCCGATAACGTCATCTCTACCTTGGTCATGGTCTTGATTTCTGTTCCTTCCTTTGTCATCATCTCTCTTCTGATGCTGGTCTTATGCTTCAACAATCATCTTCTTCCTTCTCATTGGCCAGTCAGCAACGATGCCACAGTCGGTGAATACGCCCTAGCTCTTGTAATACCCGTTATCGCCGGCACCTTCTCAACAGTTGCCGTCTTTACCCGTTACACCAGAGCTGAACTTTGCGAAGTCATGTCTTCTGAGTTCTTGCTTTTAGCCAGAACCAAAGGTTTGTCGAAGAGACAGTGCATTGTAAGACACGCTCTTAGAAACTCTTTAGTACCTATTGTTCCGATGATCATCGGACAGTTTATCGGTATTTTGAGCGGTTCGATGATCTTGGAACAGATCTACGGAATCGCCGGTATCGGACGTCTCTTTGTCGACTGCATCACCTACAAGGATTACAACGTTCTCTTAGTCGATATGGCCGTATTTACGATGATTGGCTTAGCTGCCAACCTTCTTGTCGACTTAAGTTATGGTATTGTCGATCCTCGTATCAGAATGGGAGCTAAGAACGCATGAACGATCAAGATAAAAAGCCCCAGAACAGCGAAGAAGAATTTGAATTCCGACCTATCGACATCAAATATCAGGCCGGTCAGGAAGGAAGAGGCGAAGACGATGAGCCTATTTCCAATGATGAATTCAAGTTTGTTCAGGAAGACAAGAGTCTTCACGATACTAAGTTCACCACTAAGCCGACTACTTTTTTCAAAGATGCTATGCATCGTTTTTCCAAGAACCACTCCTCCGTTGTCGGAGGCGTGATTTTAGGAGTTCTTTTCCTTTTGGCTATCATTCTTCCTATTGATGGCGTTGTTCCTTATGATTTGAAACTTACTCCTAGCGGTGTTGCTGTCTCTTCTTATGAGCAGCATCTTCCGTCTAAGATCACTAATGCCGGAAGCGGATTCTGGGATGGAACTCAGACTTTCAAGAACCAGCCTTATCCGTATGACGAAAACAATAACTACATCGGAACTGATCCTGATGATTCAGCTATTGTCTCAATCACTGACAAGAAATCGGGCTATGCCTCATCCAATATCTCTTTGGCCAATGCCAAAGGCGGATATATGGTTTTGTCTTCTGAAATAACTGAAGCTGTTCAGACCAGAAGCACCTATGCCTATGCCTATAATTTTGTTCTTTCCAGCGATTATGACTTCACTCTTTCTTATTCTTTAGGCTGGAACAAAGATGCTGGCTATGAGATGCCTTCTTACTCTGTTTTCATGAAGTATAACGACGAGTATCATAACATCACTGAGAGAACTACTGCTTTAGGCACTATGAGCACTGATCCTTTAGCAGACGGACAGGAAGTCACAGGTTATTCTACTCAGACTGTCAATTTCTCTGAGTATCTCAGAACTACCTTCCCCTCAACTACAACCTTCAATCAGGTCAACATCGGAATCATCTTCGATACCTCCACTACCTCTAGCACTGCTTTATATGTGAAAGACTTCGTTTTTTCTGCTGACCACACTGATAAACTCACCAGCCGTGTCAAACGTGATCTGAAATTGAGAAGCTTCGGTGACGCCAAAACTTTTGGTGATGACAGTGTATTTGGTGATGCAAATACCTGTGTCGGCCAGACTAAGAACAATTCCGATGCATCCGCAAACCTCAGTTATTGGGCAACTAATACTAAGCCTTCTTTAGCTGACTTAAAGACTGACACCTGCACTATCTTAAAGGATATGTATCAGCTGACTTATGGCCCTCGCAAGAATATCAATATTCCTAAGAAGACTTTCGATAACTGGATTTCCAAAGGCTATATCAACTGGGATTACGCTAACCCCACTTTGAATAAGTCAATTATGACTGAGGCGGGCGAAAAGAGCGGAGAAGTCTATGTTCTCTCTGTTCAGAACGTCAATACCTCATCAGACGCTGATAAGACCAACATGGTCTGCACAGTCCTCACTTATAAATGGTTAGGATATGATACGAT
This sequence comes from Caryophanales bacterium UBA4869, assembly GCA_002399505.1. GTDB lineage: Bacteria > Bacillota_I > Bacilli_A > RFN20 > CAG-288 > Enterosoma. The sequence continues at coordinate 29,103 of DHDT01000019.1, forward strand.
GCCGATGCATGTCTTTGGCACTGACAACTTAGGCAAGGACATTCTCAAATATACCTTCTCAGGTCTGAGAACTTCTCTGTTATTGGGAATCATCGTCTCAGCTATCAACATCTTAATCGGTGTCATCTGGGGTTCCATCACCGGATATTTCGGCGGTCTTCTCGATATTTCCATGGAACGTATCGTCGATGTCTTAAGCGGTATTCCCTGGATTGTCTTAATGACAGTCTTAGCTGTTAAATTCGGTTCTAACTTCTGGGTCTTTGCCCTTGCTCTCTGTCTCACCGGATGGATAGGAACCGAATCCATTACGAGATCTCAGTTCTATCGATACCGAGACCGAGAATATGTTCTGGCAGCAAGAACTTTAGGTGCCAAGGCTCCTCGTCTTATCTTCAAGCACATTCTGCCTAATGCAATTGGTACTATCATCACTTCTTCTGTTTTGATGATTCCGTCCGTCATCTTCTCTGAAGCTACTATCTCTTACTTGAACTTAGGTCTTCAGGGAGTAGATTCCTTAGGTGTCATTCTTTCCACGAACCAGAAATACTTAGGATCCTATCCTGTGGAGCTTTTGATTCCTTCTATCATCATCTCATTATTGATGATCTGCTTTAACCTCTTTGGCAACGGCTTAAGAGACGCCTTTAACCCGTCTTTGAAGGGAGATGAATAAACATGTCTGACAACAATAACAAAAAATTAATTCTCTCAGTCAGAGACTTGAAGATTTCCTTCAAGACTGACGAAGGCTTAGTCCACGCCGTTCGCGGAGTCTCTTTTGATTTGTTCAAAGGCGAGACTTTATGCATCGTCGGAGAATCCGGTTCCGGAAAATCCGTCACTTCCAAGACCATCATGGGTATTCTTCCTGCTTCGGCTGTTATCGAAGAAGGAGAAATCATCTATCAGGGCGAAGACCTGACTAAGATCGACGAAACTGAATTCCATCGTATCCGCGGTCATAAGATCGGCATGATCTTCCAAGATCCTCTTTCTTCCCTTAACCCGATCATGAAGGTCGGAAAACAGATCACAGAGGCCATGCTCGTCAATAAGAACCGTTTAGCCAGAATGAAAGATCAGATCATCTCTCAGGAAGAGGCTAACTACAAGAACAACAAGGTCAGACGTGACTCTAAGATCGAACAGGCTTTTGGAAAAGTTCAGGAATCTGACGGTGAATTTGATTCTAAGATCAGTATGCTTGACAGAAATCTCAAGGATATCTCCTTTAAGATGTCTACCTGTGCAAAAGGGTCGAAAGAATATGATGAATTAGCTTTAGAATATAAGAACATGTCTGCTTCCAACAAGAAAACCAAAGTCCAGCTTATCGCTGAAAAGAAACAGGAGCATAAGAAACTCCTCGTTCTTGCCAAAGGTATCAAGAAAGAAGCCGAACGTGACTATAAGAAGGAACAGCCTTTACTTAAAGCAGCTTTGAAAAAGAAAGAAAAAGAAGCTGTCGTTGAGATCAAAGCCTATCAAGAAGAAAAAGAAAAAGAATATAAGAACAACATCCTTCTTGTCGACAAAGAGATTGCCGATATCAAAAACAACTACGAGAAAACCATCAGTCAGATGAAAAACGGTCTTTCTTCTGCTGCTTCCCGCCTTTTAGCCAAGCAGGAACTTGAGAAGAAAGTCCAAGAATACGAAGATAAGCTCAAAGCAGCCGAAGAAAAGAAAATAGGAATTGCCGATGCTTATCGTCAGTGCTTTAAGATCACTAAGAAAGAAGCCCGTGAAGAAGCTCTCAAGGTTATGGCTGAAGTCGGTATTCCGCAGCCGGAAATCAGATTCAACCAATATCCTTTTGAATTCTCAGGCGGTATGCGTCAGCGTATTGTCATCGCCATCGCTTTGACTGCCAATCCGGAAGTCCTTATCTGCGATGAGCCGACTACTGCTCTTGACGTCACCATTCAGGCTCAGATTCTTGAGCTTATCAACAAACTCAAACGTGAACGAAATATGTCCATCATCTTTATCACCCACGATTTAGGCGTTGTTGCCAATATGGCTGACAGAGTAGCTGTCATGTATGCCGGCAAGATTGTCGAAGTAGGTACTGCAAACGAGATCTTCTATGATCCCCGTCATCCTTATACCTGGGCTTTGCTTTCTTCCATTCCTGATATCGACTCTCATGAAAAACTTGAAGCAATTCCCGGCACTCCTCCTTATCTTCTCTATCCTCCTAAAGGTGATGCCTTTGCAGCCAGAAACAAATATGCACTGGCGGTGGACTTCAAAGAAGACCCGCCGTTCTTCAAGATCACGGATACCCATTATGCTGCCACTTGGCTTTTGGATAAACGTGCTCCTAAGACTGAGAAACCTAAGATAGTCTCTCAGAGAATCAAAGCATCTTTAGAAAGGGCAGGTGTTAAAAATGAGTCAGAACTCTAAAACTAATAACCCTTTGGAAAACATCATCGAAAACAAGCTTGAGACTCAGATGGATACCCATGGTGTCTCCTTCAAGAAGGACTTGGCTCTTTCAGACACTATTCTTTCCGTCCGTCATCTGAAGATGTTCTTCCCGATGAGTCAGAGCAAGAAACTGAAGGCCGTCCACGATATCTCCTTTGATATCAAAAGAGGCGAATGTTTCGGATTAGTCGGTGAATCAGGATGTGGAAAGACCACAACCGGACGTTCTTTAATCCGTCTTTACAGCATCACTTCCGGCTCGGTCTATTTCAAGGGTTATCGAGTCAATGCCGGCTCCCGCTGGAACGAGAAAGAAATCAAATGGTCGAAGATCAAAGGCCAGAATAAGATCAAAGAGCTTGAACAGAACGAACATTCTGAAATCAGCGAGATGGATTCCTCCACTCCTGAAAACCGTCAGATGATCGAAGACGTCAAGAACCGCTATGAGAGTCAGATCAAAGAAGTAAAAGATCATATCAGACAGACTCAGACTGAACAGAGAAATCAGATCAAGAAGATCAAGTATGACAACACTCATGTCGACCGTAAGCTCATGAGCAAGATGCAGATGATCTTCCAGGATCCTATCGACTCTCTCGATCCCCGTATGACTGTCGAAGAGATCATCGCCGAAGGTCTTACGATTCAGGGACATACAAATCGTGCTGAAAACCGCAAGAAGATCTACGATGTCTTAGAGGAAGTCGGCCTGAGAGCTGATTATGCTTCCCGTTATCCGAATGAATTCTCCGGTGGTCAGAGACAACGTATCGGCATTGCCAGAGCCGTTGTCATGAATCCGGAATTCTTAATCTGCGACGAACCTATCTCCGCTCTGGATGTCTCCATCAGAGCTCAGATCATCAATCTTCTCAACAACCTCAAGGAAGAACACGGATTGACTTTGATGTTCATCGCTCACGACTTATCAGTCGTCAAATATTTCTGTGATCGTATCGCTGTCATGTATTTCGGCGAGATGGTTGAATTGGCTACTTCCGATGAACTATTCGCCCATCCTCTTCATCCGTACACCAGAGCCCTTCTCTCGGCTATTCCTAAACCTGACCCTATCAGTGAGAAGAAACGTCAGCGTATCATCTACAATCCGGCCAAAGAACATGACTATTCCAAAGACAAACCGGAATTCCAGGAAATCCTTCCTGGTCACTTTGTCTTAGCCAATGATGCTGAAATAGTGAAATATCGTCAGATGATCAAGGAAGACGACATCGCTAACGCCAAAAAGGAAGAAGAACGTCAGAAGAAGGGAATCGAATATTAAGCAGAAAATACCTTTCCAGGTTTCTCAAAAGAGACAGGAAAGGTATTTATTTTATCCTTTCTGTTAGCGCTTACAAAGAAATAACTATCTTGTAAATCTTTCTTCTATAGAGCCTAAAAATAAAGAAAATACGTAAGTTTTAAGTCGGATGTCTTTTGTGTTTGAAGTTTTATCGATATAATTAATTCCGATAATTGAAGTATTGCTAACCGAATGTGGGTTATAATCTACTTTACTTATCTAACGAGGGGATTTTTGAATGAAAAACAACAGAATCAAATTAAGTATCTTGTCTTTGGCCTTAGTCTTAGGCGGCATGACTTCCTGCGGCAAAACCGAAACTTCCAGTTCAGTTGATGCCGGGTCTTCTTCTTCTTCAGTCACCGACAACGGAACCATGGTTCAGATCGTTCTTTCGACTGCCAATAAGGAAATCGAAATCGGCAATGAATTCACCGTCAAAGCCAAGATCGGCACCACTGCCGATAACAAGACTGCTGATTTCACAGTCGATGATCCTACTATTTTAAAGCTTCCTGATAATTCCAAAGGACAGGGATCAATCAGAGTCACGGCTTTGAAAATAGGAACAGCAGTCATCAAGGCAACAGCTGTCGCTAATCCTTTCTATACTGATACGATAACTATCAATGTCATTGCCCTTAAGCCTACTTTGAGAGAAGCTTTCGCTGGTCTTGGCAAACTTAAAAACTATACTGTCTTTGGACACGACTTTGAAAACGATGATATCGCCGATGCTCTCACTATCACCAAAATCACTGAAAAAGCACTCACTCAGACTGACAAAGACGGCAGTGCCTTCTTCACCAATGAAAACGGCGCTGTCAAGAAGTTCAGACGTATCGGAGAAGCCATCTCCAATGATGATGGCGGAAAAGCCGTCTATCTCGATAAGAACGAAAGCGGTAATTTTGTGACTGAAGACGCCGTCTTGGTCAAATCATCCAAAGGCTTTTTGACTTCCGATAATTTCCTCGGTTTCAGTGAAGGAGCTTATACTCCGAATGATTCAGGATATTTTTTTGGATTCGCCGGAATCAATCCCACTTGGGCTACTAATACCAAGAATGCCGACAACACCTATGAGATTACCGGAACTACCCTTGATCAGGATTCCTCCTTTATCGAATGCATGCTCTGGCAGTTAGTTGACTGCAAGAGCTATCTTTCCTCAATCACTGCCAATAACGGTATCTTTTCTACCGTAGCCTCCAATATCAATACCACCGTCATTGTAAATGGCGTCAATGACATTACCATTCAGCTCACTGACAATAACGAGAATGTTTACATCGGTGAAATCACCGATGTCGGAACTACTGCTTTTTCTGATGATGTCAACACTGCTATTACAAGTATCGTCGGTGCCGCTCCGGCTTTGACTGCTGATATGCAGGCCGGACGTACAGCTATTCTGGCCAACAACTACATTCAGACGAACCTCAATTATCCTGATCACACTACTCAGTTAACCTATTATTCTTATGTCACTGAAAAATATGTCTTTAATTATCTCGATAACGAGTTTGTCACCAAGTATAATTCTCTGACGACTGTCGGACCTCTGACGAAGTCATCAGGCGGATATTACAAAGGCACTGACGGCATCTATAAATTTGAAGTCACTAATCCGACTTCTACTTCTGAGGCCTCTTTGAAGAGCTATACCAAGGTAGAAGGAACTGATGCTTCTAGCAGTCTGACCAAAGTCGCTTCCTATATGAGTGAGTTAAAGTCTATCTCAACTGATATGATCTATTCTTTCAGCGATGAGACAGCTTCTAACTGGGACGGAGATTCTAACGCATATCATTCAACTTCCTCTGTTGATGTCTTCTGGGAATTTGCCAATTACTACGCTATCGAAGATTACAGCGACACTGATAACTATAAGTTCCACTTTGAAAAGGCCCAGAGCGGTATTGCCGTCAAGATGAACAGCGATAATACCAAGGCTGAGGAAATCAATTTCTCCGTTGCTTCTTATCCTTTCATCAATGATGACGGAACTGATGGCACCAGCTGGGGTGTCAATCGTTTCAGCATCGGATCATTTGGTAACGGCAAGAGCACCTTGGCTGAAACTCTGTTATCCGGTAAATTAGCATAAAGAACGTTTTTATCTGTTATTTTGACGAAAACAAATCACCCAGCTCTGCTGTAAGCGTTTACATCAATATCTGTTTTTGAGATTTAAAGAAGTTTTAATCATAGTTTTTAATAAAAACTATTAGATTTTTGTTATTTTTCTTTGTTTTTAGCTTATTTTTCAATTTTATCTCAAAAGAATCAACTTCTTCAGATAATCAACTTTCTTTTTCTCTTTTGAGATAATAGTAAAACGTATAAACGTATTGTAAAGGAGATCACAATATAATGAAAAAGAGATTATTATTAACTCTTGCTGCCTTATCCACTTTGACTATTGGTTTGGCATCATGCGGAACCAACACTTCTACTTCTACTTCTACTTCTACTTCAGTAGCCCCTTCTTATGAAGATGCTACTATCAAGATCGGCACTGCCGATGGCACTCAGATTGAAAAAGGAAATTCCATCACTGTCAAAGCCACTGTCAACACTGCTGCTGAGAACAAGACCAGCAACTGGACTTTTTCTGAAGGCTATGAATCTATCATCGAAACCCCGGATCTTACTTATGGTGTCGGCTCTATCAAGATTACCGGCAAGGCTGTCGGCACTGTTTCCATCACTGCCACTTCAGTTGCTAATCCCACAGTTACTAAGACTATCAGCGTTGAAGTCATCGCTGCCAAGCCTTCTTTAAGAGCGGCTTGGAAGAATATCGCTTCTTTGAAGAACTACACCTTGAAAGGCGTTGCCGATGAAACTGGAACTTCAACTGCTGCTGAGTCTGTTATCAAGGTAACTGACAAGGCTATTACTCAGACTTTGGGCGGAGAGTCTTTGTATTTCTCTGATAGCACTAAGACCGCTAACAGACTTGGTATCGGTCTCGACAAAGATGGATATGCCATGTATCTCGATCAGAACAAGACTGATAAGTCTTTTGTTTCCCCCGCTGTCCGTGCCACCTCTTCTTTAGGATTCCTGACCGCTGATACTTTTACAGGAGCCGGAACTGCTGCCACTTCTGTTAATGATGTTTCTCTTTTCTATGGCTTAGCTGCCGTCAATCCTAATTGGCTTACTTCTACTAAGACTGATGACAATGTCTATGTCATTGAAGGAACTCAGACTGATCAGAATGCTGCCATGGTCGAATTTGCTCTCTGGCAGTTGATTGATCCTGCAAGCTGCAGCGCTTTCTTAAGCAGCATCTCTGGAGATGTTTACTTCTATGCTATTGCTGCTGCTGTCAATACAACTATCGAAGTAGTTGGAAAAACTGAAGTCAAAATCAATTTGTCTTTGGCTTCTTCTGAAACTGATAAGACCATTGGTACCTTAACTGATATCGGTACTACTGCTCAGGCTGATGACGTCAATACTTTCCTCGGAGATACAACTAAGGCTGTTTCTGAGGCTCCTGCTCTTACTGGAACTTTAGGAAGCATCAAAACTACTATGGATCAGTATGGCAAGATCAACTATGTTCAGAAGAATATTATCCAACTCAAGACTGGCTATATCTCCTATAACAGTTATTATTCAGAAAATTACTTCTTTGCCTTCCAGGATGAAGCCTTTGTTACTGCTTATAATGCGGCCTCAGGTAAGAGTTTGACAGTTGGCGGTTCGGGTGTCTACAATGTCGGTGGTCAGCTCTTTAAGTTCACTATTGACGCTGCTGGCAAAGTCACTAAGGCTGCAACCGCCTCTGCTACTCTTCCTACTGGTGAAACATTTGGTCAGTACATTGGCTATATCGGATATACTGATATCTTTAATGGTGGAATGTATGCCTTAGGAAGCACCGCTGGAGAGATTTTCACCGGTATGGGTTCTTATTATTTCACCTCTTCTGCTGCAGTTGCTTTAGCCCATATGGATTACTATTGGGGAGAAACTGAGACCGCTGATTCTTATTACTCTGGTATGAACGCTGTGTTCAATAGCACCGATCCTGCTAAGATCGATACAATCAAATGCTTCTTCGGCTATGGCGCTAATAATAGCTACCATGTCTCCCAATATGAGCTTTCTCAATTTGGAACTTCTACTACTAATGACTACAATGCCGCCATTGTTGCTGCCTTTGCCGCTTAGTCTGATAAGATAAAAGAAATAAAGGCTACGCTGTTGTTTACGGCGTAGCCTTTTTCTATAATCTATACATATATTCGGAGGTATCCAATGCATAAAGGCTTATATAATATTTTGCAGGCCCTGACGGCTTTCTTGACAGTTGGCGGATTAATCGGATTTATCCTGGAATT
>DHDT01000019.1:37320-47196 GCA_002399505.1 Caryophanales bacterium UBA4869
TAATCGGATTTATCCTGGAATTAAATCTAGTCGGAAAATTCGATGGCATGGTGACCGCTTTTCTCAGTGTCTTCATCATCGGCCTTATCGGTTATTTAGTAGTAAGAGTTGTCTATAATGTCACTAAAAACGATAACACCATCAAAGACAAGACTATTCGCTGTCCTTACTGCCAGAGCATCAATGACGAAGATGCCGTCTACTGCAAAAAGTGCGGAAAGAAACTGAAAGAAGAACAAAAATAAAATACACGCCCCCGGGCGTGTATTTTTACATTGCTGTTCTTAGATATAAGTTGTTATTTGTCTTCCTGACGATAAACCTTGTCTATTATGAATGTTGGCCGTCCTCTGGTATTAATCAAAATGTTGTGCTCATATAGAGCGAGGATTCCTAAAGTGAAGACGATGATTCCAACACCTAGGAAGATAAAACTGATGATCATGAAGACTGTCACTGCACTGTAGGGAAGAATGACGTTGCATAAACCTAGAATATAGATGATAAGCAGGGCCAAAGAGGAAACGGAGAAGAATCCTGTCATCACACTGCCGGCGATAATAGGCGTATATAGAGGATGACTGGTTCCGCTTGAGATGTTATCAAAGGCGTAGTTTACCATCTTCTTTAAATTGTATTTTGATGTTCCTGCCTGTCTCTTTTCTCTCGAGAAATCAATATGACAGGTCTTCATTCCTATCAGAGGAATCTCCGTTATGATGAGACGGTCTTTTTCAGGCAGGGAATTTAAGACATCGACAGCTCTTCTTGAGAGGCCACGGAAACAATTGATGTTTTCCGGCAGAACCTTCTTGCCTTCTATCTTGTTGATGAACTTATAGAAGAAACCTGCTGACTTTCTTTTAAACAATGAATCTTCTTTTCTGCTTGTTCGATGAGGAGAGACGACATCAAAGCCATCGGTAAATTTGTCAGCGATCTCTTTCAAAAGAGTAACCGGATCCTGAAGGTCAGAATCCATCATGATGACAAAATCGCCTTTTGCAGTCACGAGTCCGGCACTGAAGGCTGGATTCTGACCGAAGTTCTTGGCTAAGTTGACGATAGTGATGTCGTTTCTATATGTATATAATTCATGCATCACTCTCAAAGTATTGTCATTGGAACCATCATTGACCAAGACAAAGTCGAATTGATAGTCTTTGATGTCTTTGATGACATCATCGACCGCGTCAAAATAGAATGGCAAAGACTCTTCTTCGTTATAACAAGGTAAGATAACACTGATTCTTTTCATTTGCACCTCTTTAGATAAGTCACATAATTTATATTAATTATAAGACATTCGCTGGTGTTTTTGGTTAAAATACTAAAAGCGAGGTATTTGTATGAATAAAGAGGAACAAGATAATAACGACCTGACTTTAGAAGAAAAGGCCAGTTTTTTACGAGGAGTCGGTAATTGGAATACCTATTCAGTGGAAAGAAAGAACATCAAATCAGTCAGAATGAGCGATGGTCCTATCGGTGTCAGAAAAGAAAAAGTCTCAGACGGAAAACCTCTTTCCGAGGCCAAAGTCTCTGTCTGCATGCCTAGCGGTGCTCTCCTTTGTTCTTCGTTTGACAGAAAACTCGCTTATGAGTTTGGTAAGACTCTAGGAGAAGAAAGCAAAGCCTATGCTGTCAATATCCTTTTAGGGCCGGCCATCAACATCAAAAGATCTCCTTTGGGTGGAAGAGGATTTGAGTATTACAGCGAAGACCCACTTCTGGCCGGAACTATGGGGAGTTCATATATCAACGGACTTCAAAGCCAGGGTATCGGAGCCTCTTTGAAACATTATTGCTGCAACTCCCAGGAGACTGGTCGAATGAATATCGACGAGATTATCGATTATCGTGCTCTGCATGAAATCTATCTCAAGGCCTTTGAAATAGCCGTCAAGAAAAGTCAGCCATATACTGTCATGGTCAGCTATAACAAAGTGAATGGCTTCCATACGACTGAAAGCCAGGAGCTACTGACAGACATTCTCCGTACAGACTGGGGCTATAAAGGAGTCACTATCTCTGACTGGGGTGCTGTTTTTGATCCTATAGCATCTGTTAAAGCCGGCTTAGATATAGAGATGCCCTGTGATCATTATTATCACTATCAAAAAGTGCTTGAGGAAATAAGAAAAGACAAAGACTTTGAACATAAGGCCGATGAATCTGTTTCCAGAATCATCGAATTGAATAATCGCTGTTCTTCTCTTGAAGAGACTGGCTATGATTTTGAAAAAGACCATCAGTTTTCCAAAGAAGCAGCCTGTGATTCTATCATCCTGTTAAAGAATGAAAAAGTCCTTCCTTTAAAGAAGAATGAAAGTCTTGCCATCATCGGACCTTTTGCCGCCAATCCTAGATATCAGGGCGGTGGAAGCTCTCATATAACCAGTTATAAAGAACCTTCTTTTTTAGAGACTGTATCTAAGAACGGAGAATATGACTATATCTTTGCTCAGGGATATGACCTCGTTGATGAAAAAAATGAAAACGGACTGGAACCAGCCGTCAAGGCATCCAAAGGAAAAGACAAAGTCATCATATTCTTGGGAATACCGGAGACTTTGGAATCAGAAGGCATTGAAAGAGCATCGATGTCTCTTCCTGATAATCAGTTGAAACTAGTTAAAGAGATATCTAAAGTCAACAAGAACATCATTGTCGTTTTAATGAACGGCGGTCCTCTGGGGATGCCTTTTGTCTCTGATGTTGCCGCTATCTTAGAAACCTATCTTGGAGGAGAGGCTGTCAATGAGGCTATCTATGATATTCTGACTGGCAAAGTAAATCCTTCCGGACATCTGGCTGAGACTTTCCCTCTTGAGTGCACAGATAATCCCTCTTCTCCATACTTCCCCGGCGATCACTTCAATGTTCAGTATAAGGAGAGTATCTATGTCGGTTATCGTTATTACACTACGGCCTGTAAGAAAGTCCTCTATCCTTTTGGATATGGACTTTCTTATTCTGAATTTGCTTTCTCTGACCTTGCTGTCATTAAGACAAATGACAGTTATCAGGTTAAGTTCAAAGTCCTGAATAAGAGCGATGTGGTCGGAAAAGCCGTACCTCAGATTTATATTGGCAAACCTTCCGACATCATTTTCAATGCCAAGAGAGAACTGTGCGGATATGAAAAAGTAGAATTACAGCCAGGAGAAGAAAAAGAGATAATCATTGATATACCATCTTATTTCTTCACCTATTTCAATATCAGAGAAAACAGAGAAGTAAGTCTGTTTGGAAAATATGTCATTTCTTTAGGATATGATGTTGATACGATTGTGGAATCAAAGGAAATCGAATATAAAGGAACAAATCTTGAGTCTCCTTATGACAGGAATAAAATCGACTCCTATTTTAAAGCTGATATATCTGCTATCGATGATGAAACATTCAAATGCCTGTTTAAAGATGGAACCTATAAATTATCATTAAAAGACGGAGCAAATGGTTTTGATACTTCTTTCAGACAGGCCGCTTTGAAAGGATCAAAAGGTGCTAAAGCCTTTATTAAGATCATGTCTTCTGTCAAAGGAATAAAAGACAACAAGACTGTCTTTGAGAGCATGCTTGATGCTCCGGTTCGTTTCTTCATCTATTTGATTCCTGCCTTAGCCGGAAAGAATGAGAAACATATCTATGCTGTCTTAAATGATCATTTCTGGCTGTATCATCTAGTCAGATTCTTTTTAATTGTCTCAAAGAGTGCAAAAGACCTGTTAGAATAACTTCTTCTTCTTTCTTTTAAAAAAGGAAGCGAGAAATGACATACACGCTTGACACATTCCAAAATAGTTCTTGTAACTAGTCTGTTTTCTGTGGTATAGTAAACATCGCTTATCGCGCTTTTCCATGCGATGAGCCGCGAAGAATGATAGGAGGTCTTCACACTATGAAAAAGGAAATTCATCCGAAATACTATCGTACTAAGGTTACCTGCATGACTTGCGGAAATACCTTCGAGACTGGTTCTACTGTCCCGGAAATCAAGGTTGATACTTGCTCTAACTGCCATTCTTTCTATACCGGAAAGTTATCATTCACTGCCGATACCGGCCGTGTTGCTAAGTTCCGTAAGAAGGCTGCTATCACTGAAGCCAAAATGGCTGAGAAGAATACTACTAAGTAATAGAACAACATAAAACAGGGGTCCTTAATCAGGATCCCTTTTTTCTTGTCTTCTTTATAGGTGAGAAAACGTATAAAATAATAGATGATGAAAGCAGAACAGAATAATTATGTTCATTTTGACTATTTAGATCTTCTGACTCTTGTCAAAAGCGGTCTTTCTTATGAGTACAATAAAAAAGATGAAGACTATAAACAAGAAGAATATACGGCTTTGCTTTCTGGAAACTATCTCAGAGGAAAAGCTGAAAGCTCCTATCTCTCCCCTTTGTCATTGCTAGATAAAGAATCATTAATCTGTTATCCGATATTTTTCTTAAAACTCAGAGAAAAGAACAACAACTTTTATTATGATGGAACTCTTCTTATCATCAACGAATTCGCCAAGAAGATACTTAAGTCAGTCGGTATTGACCTGAGTTTTCTTTATAACGGCGAGAAACTCTGTGACGCTTTTATGATTCTAGATTCCTCTTTGGATACGAAGAAACTAAGACATCGCTTTGAAGTCCGCTATCATCGTGTTTATTCTAGTGAAAATTCAATTACTGCCAATACGCTTTTTCCTCTGATCGATTCTTTTATTGCCGGAAATAAATTGCCTAAGAGATTCTTAGGCCTGTCTTCTTATCTTTTGGATAATGCAGTAGAAAAGAAGATTGACAAGACTTTAAAGAACAGCTTCTTTTCTGAGTCTTATCGTTCCATGAAAAGATGTGATAACTATGGTGGATCCCGAGTCAGTTATCATAATGACTTTATCAGAACTGATTATCTGAATAGATTTTTCAGCAACGCACTTTTAAAGAATAAAAGAATTCTTCTAATTCTTCCTGATAACGATAGCAAGAACCAAACAGTAGACTTTTTAAAAGAAAACAATTTGTTTTCTATCAGCAGGGATTTCAATGATATAGAACCTAGTTTATTGCCCGTGTTAAAAAGAGAAATTTCTCTTTTGTCAATCGATGACAAAAAGGCTCTTTGGAATGTCAGAGAAAACGAACAAAGGTATTTGGGTTTAGGAAGAAAAAGGAATGAAGCCTTTGGCTATCTGACACAGGTTTTTGACAACGATGTCTATAAGGCTCTGGAAAGCCCGGCTTATACTTATGATCTAGACGTATCTGATTACAAATATGATGACTATAACGCTGATCGTCTTTTTCTTTCTTCTTTGGATAAATATCCTTCTGTTCTTCTTTCTTCATTAAATAAGCATCCCTATTTTGGATTGACCGTCACTTCAAAAAGAGAGAACTATGATACTCTTTTAGTCACCTTGATAAGATGTCAGAAACAGCTTAAGGCTTTTCGTTCTCTCCTACTTGAAAAAGAAGTGACTGACTTTTCATTGAATGAAATAGACAATTTTAAGAGTTTTGAGAACTACAGCAAGAACATTCAGGTTCTCAGCGGATATAACGGATTCCCGAGGAAGTATTTTAAAATCGAATCAAAAAAAGAAGAGGAACTCTCTTTGAAAGGCCTGAAGACCATGTTTCAGGCTGTTTCCTCAACCAGACTTCTGATTGGAGACTTGTGCATCAGTTCTATTTACCAGGCAAATCTTCAAGAGATCATGAATGATTATAATAAAGGCGGTTTCTTTGCTCATAGGAAAGCAAAAAAACTTTTGATTTCCTATATGAAGGCAAAGAAACATCCTGACATAAAGACTCTGACTCGCATATTGAATACTTATTTAAATGCTTTAACTTTATTGCGGGAGAAAATGCCTTTATATATTCAGGTATACGGAGATACAGTCAAGACGATGAATGGTGTAGTCGAGATTGAAAGCAATACTGCCTATCTTCATGAGTTTAATCAGAGAAGCAAAGAAGATTCCGCTTTTAATTTAGATAATCCTCTGATTAAGAAAGCCTTAAGAGACAAGGAATTCCGCTTATCCTTGATTAAAGACTGTCAGGAATTAGATGCACAGTATTTAGCTTTAAAGAAGAGCATCAATGCCTATATCGGTTTCTTTGCTGATGAAAAGAATCCTTTTATGGATATGAAGTTCGATGAGATAAAACAGATTTTCATCATTAAGAATGCCGGTAGATATTCTGAATTCAGGGATTATTCAGATTTTAACAGAGAACTTCAGAAGGCATCTGTTCTTCTCCAACTGACGGTCAGGAAATATCTGATTGAAGAAAGAGGAATGAAAGATTTCAAGAATGAATATCTTTCATCTCTCTTTAACAGCATTTATAAAGACGGAAAATCTAAATTCGATGAATTCCAAGATCATTACCAGGAAAGCCGTATTAAATATCAGGCCGGTTTACATCATCTTCTTCCTCTTGAGAGAAACTATCGTCTTTCTCAGATCAACAAACTTATATCATCTGATATTAAAACCAGTCAGTTCTCTGATCTCTATCAGAGAGTAAGGCACGAAATCAAAGAAGGAAGAATGAATAAGGAAACGCTGGATGACTCTTATTCTATCTACAGTTCTTTATATCCTATCACTTATGTTACTATCGACAATATCGGTCATGTGCCAAGTGAATGCTATGATCTGGCTCTTCTTTTTGACTCGAAGAAAGCAGATGCCCTACATCTGATGGGATGCATAAACGCCGTCAAAGAAGTTATTTTCTTCAATCACCACGATGATAACGATCTTCGCATACAAGGCTATCCGGAAGTTATGCTCAGCAAAGCCAACATCTTCGGCAAATATTTCTCTTATTCATCTCTTCCTACCGATTTAGTCAATGATATCGAAAAGGAATTTGAGAAGAAGAAACATCACGTTGTTCTTGATGATACAAGGTTTCCAATCTGTGTCACAGATTCAAAGAAAGAACACACTTTTGCTTTTCTTCCCGATGTATTGATACCTGAAAAGCTCAGTAAAGAAACCAGGACAGAATTAAGAGAATACTTAGTTGCCGCCTATAATCTAGACTTAATGATATTGGATACTTTCGCTTTTGCCTTTAATCCCGAAAAGGAAATAGACAGTCTTCTTTCCGATGAAGAGAAAATCTATAAGATCCATGAGTCTACTCCTTCTTCGGAACTGATATTCACTAAAGAAGACCCAGAAGTCGTCTACTTGAAAGAGATAAAGAAAATCAAAAAGAGCTTTTCAGCATGTCTGACCAGAGAAAAGTTTGAAGAACTGATTTCCAAATATCAGTTCGAAGAGGCGTTTTACGGAATCCAGCCGGTTAAGATATCGGTTATCAATTCAATCAATGATGAAAAATTCAACAGCTGGCTAGAGGATAGAATCAATGTTGGCTTAGTCTGCAGAAAAGACGGTTTCTATATGGATGTTTCCTTAAGCGAAATCAAATTTCATGTCTCGGATAAAAGCATCAGAACTATCGATGAAGTCTCGGAGACAGAAATGATGCAGGGAATGAAAGCCTTCATCTTCAATTTCGATTACTTCGATGAAGAGGAATTGAGAAGCGTGATGGCCGGCCTATTAGGATACGACACCGATGACTCAGAGTTTAATCTTCATTTTGATGATACTGTCAACGTTATGCTTGATAAAAAACTAGTGAGAATAAACGGAGATCGTCTTTCTATCAGAGTGGATTGAAAAAGCTCCTCTGTCAGAAACAGAGGAGCCTATACAAAGGAGGTCTACACTAATTGACTGTTAGATCTTCTTGACCCAGAGGCCATGAAGATTGCAGTATTCGTATACTTCGACAGCTTTTTCTCCGTCAGCTAAGACGAAGTCGGCAATCGGCTTTCCTAAGGGATCAAGTCTCTTAAGTTCAGCTTTCTGATCAGTGATCAGGCAGATAAAGGCAATGTGATGGGCCTCAGTCATCGGATGAAGAGTGCTTCCCACTTCAACGTGGACCTTGTTTCCGTCATTAGTTACAGCAGGGACATGCTTTTCTAAGGCAGCATCAGTTGAATTTGCCTTGAGGACAGTGACTCCCTCTTTGTTTCCTTCTCCGGTTAAGGATAAGGTGACTTCTCCGCTCAGATTGTCTTTATAGAAATTGATATTCATTTTGTTTTACCTCTATCTATATTTTATCATAATTTCAAAAGAGGTGTTTCAAGACGCTCAAGACCAAAAAAGCTATCGGTTTCCCGATAGCTGATTTTTATCTGAAGTATTCTCTGAAATCAAACTGATATTTATTGCGGATAGCCTGGATGATATCAAAAATATTCCAGAGTATTCCGACTAAGACTAAGCTATAGGCGAACTTGACTAAAGCGAACTTCCAAGTCTTCTTGAAGGTCTTGGCGACATAGAACTTGTCGATTCCAAACCAGCCTAAGAAAACTAAGATGACAATCAGCCACGGATCTCTTTTAGGGATATCAACACTGTATTCTGCGTTATTGTTCATTTTGTATTTGTCCTTTAAACAATCAAGATTATAAATGAAATTGTCCGATTAATAAAGAACGAAATAAAACTAGTGTTGGTCTAAGTGAAAACATAATAATTCCTGCACTGTTGAATACTTATGAATATTTATGTATAATTATGAATGGAGGTAAATACAATGCCTATAACTTGGTTTGATTATGATTCTTTAAAAGGTTCGGCATCTTTATATAATAACAATATAACCCTCAATACGACTGCTACCACCAGTCTCAAAGGGGCTTATAAAGTGAAGATCGGAATGACTGAAGAAGGAAATATCGCCATTCTGCCTTATACTAAAGAAAGAATATTGATGGGAGACTTAGATGATGAGCTTCTCCTCGATATTAAGTTTCATCATAGCTACAGTCGGATATGTTCTTCGGCTATAATGAAGGAGCTAGGTTCTAGACTGAATCTGGAGTTAGGTACGGAACCTTTGAAGTTTGATACTTCCTGGGATAACTTCGAAGGGGCTTTGATTATTGCCACCTCGAAAGGAGACAATTGATATGGAACAATGGATGTGGGTTATCTGGTTAGCTGTTTTTGTCATCGCCTTGATTGTCGAAGCGACAGGAACAGACCTTATCAGTGTCTGGTTTGCGGCTGGATCAATAGTCGCTTTGATAATCAGTTTTATTCCTGACGTTTCCTGGTGGATTGAACTTATTGTCTTCTCAGTGATCTCCATTGCCTCTTTGGCTGTATTCCGTCCTATCGTACATAAATACTTAAGGAAGGATATCATCCGAAGCAATGTTGATGAACTTGTTCACACAAAAGGAATCTTATCGTCTAAAATAGATAGAATGCATCAGGGAACATTGAAGATCAACGATGTTGTCTGGACTTGTATCGCGCAGGATGATAAGACGGTAATTGAAGAAGGAAGTGAAGTTGAAGTCTTGGCTATCCGGGGCAATAAGCTGATTGTCAGAATATGTTCCGATAACTCAAAAGGAGAGTAATGTCATGCCAGCTGAAATTATTGCTGTAATTGTGATCAGTGTCGTTCTTTTTGTCGCTTTGCTTGTTGTCATCAGTAATATCAGAGTCATTCGTCAGACCGAAAAAGCCATTGTCGAAAGAATGGGTGCTTTCCACGCCACTTGGGGTGTCGGCATTCATTTTCTCATTCCTTTCATCGATCACATCTCGACTAGAATCTCCATGAAGGAACAGGTCAAAGACTTTGAACCTCAGTCGGTTATCACCAAAGATAACGTCACTATGCAGATCGATACTGTCATCTTCTTCCAGGTGACTGACCCTAAGCTTTATGCTTACGGCGTTGAAGATCCTATCGCTGCCATTGAGTATCTTTCTGCCACAACTTTAAGAAACATCATCGGCGATCT
>DHDT01000019.1:47361-48456 GCA_002399505.1 Caryophanales bacterium UBA4869
AACATTCTCGATGTGGCCACTGATCCTTGGGGAATCAAGGTCAACAGAGTCGAAGTAAAGAATATTCTCCCTCCTCGTGATATCAGAGATGCTATGGAACGTCAGATGAGAGCTGAACGTGAAAAGAGAGAAAAGATTTTATTGGCTGAAGGTGAAAAACAGTCGGCTATTCTTGTTTCCGAAGGTAAGAAAGCCTCTATGATTCTTGATGCCGATGGTCTTAAACAGTCCACTATTCTCAAGGCTCAGGGTGATGCCGAATCCTTAAGACAGATGAAGACTGCTGAAGCTGAAGGTATTAAGATGATCAGAGAGGCCGAAGCCAAAGGTCTTGAAGACCTGAAGAGAGCTCAGGCCGATCAGCCTGTTCTCACTCTTCGCTATTATGAGGCTCTTTCCAAGATTGCCTCGGGAGAATCGACAAAGATCATCATTCCTTCTCAGTTAGAGAATATCGCCAATATTGCAACTACTGTGGCGGAAGTGATCAAAGATCCGAAGAAGAAAGAAGAAAACAAGAAGTAAACTATGACGCAAAAGGTCTTCTCTCTTAAGGGAAGGCCTTTTTGCTATAATATTAATATCGTTGAAATTTCACTCTCATTTTCGATAACATAATAAAGGTGGGGAAAACAACAATGGTAAAGGTATTTCGTTATGATGAAGATCAGAAAGAATTCAGTGCCAACACCTATGTTTTAGGAAAGATAGGCGGCAATTGTCTTATTGTTGATTTGGGATCTACCAATCCTGAAGTCAGCCATTATATCGATACCCATTATGAAAAATGTGTCGGTATTCTTTTGACTCATGCGCACATGGATCATATTCGTGGTATATCAGCTTTATTGAAGCACTATAAGGATTACGATATTCCGGTATATATGTCCGAAGACGATTATGACCTGCTTACTGATTCAGCTCTTCAGCCTCGAGGTCTTCCCGGAGATTATGTGAAACCGAGAATCGCTCCTAACTTTGTCAAAGACGGTGACATCATCGCAATCAAAGACTATAAGATCAAAGTCATCGCCACTCCTTTCCATACCAAAGGCAGTGTCTGTTATCTCTTCGATGATGTCACCGTCTTTGACA
>DHDT01000048.1:0-4001 GCA_002399505.1 Caryophanales bacterium UBA4869
TACGGGCATGCCTTTGACGGCTGCGCTGTAACAACCGTGAACTCGAAGTCGAGGGAATCCCGCTTCCTCATGAACCCCGTCAACAGATTCTGCTGCCGGATCCAGAGGATCTTCGCCGTGCATCTGAGAATACACAGGAGCAACGTACAGAAATACCTTGATACTCTATGTGCAGACTATGTGTCAGACAAGGAGAACTTCCAAGAATTCCTATCTGAAAACAGGGAAAAGATATTCTCATCCGGCATTATGCTCAGAAGATCGGACGTTTACGGCTGTTCAGCAACACTTTAGTTTATCCTTCTCTAATAAAATTTATCAGGGAGAATTTCTGATGATTAAAATTGAACATCTTAATAAGTCTTTCGGCAAAAACACAATACTGAATGACTTATGTCTTGATCTCCCTAATCACGGCATCTATCTTTTAACTGGTGATAACGGATCTGGAAAATCCACCTTACTTTATATATTGAGTCTTTTAGACACTTCCTATATGGGCCGACTATATTTAGATGGAATTGATGTCAGATGTCTGACAAAAAACAAATTAGATAAACTAAGAAGAGAAAAAATCGGCTTTGTTTTTCCTAAAGGCAATCTTCTCAATGATATAAGCATCTTTGAAAACCGGGCCTTCAATGTAAAAGGGCCAGTCAGAAACTTTGATAACCTTTCCGATGATAAAAAACCTATTGTCTTAAGCGGAGGAGAAGAAATTTTACTTTCTATCTCTAATGAATTAAGCAAAAAAAGACCTATCTGTCTCTTTGATGAAGTCTCTTCTTCACTAGACAGCGAACATCTAAATCAGATAAACAAGATATTGAAAAGCGAATCCGACTCTCATCTTTTCATTATGGCAACCCACGATGAGAGAATCATTTCTTCAAATCTGGGAATCAATCTGCAGATACAAGACGGAAAAATAAAACAGCTTTCCTAAACTAGTCAGGAAAGCTGTTTTAGGGATTCTTTTATTTAGAATATCGGGTTGATGATAACTGTATCTTCTCTGTCAGGTCCTAAGGAAAGAATAGAGATTTTGGCATTCAAAGTCTTTTCGATGAAACTGAGGTAATCCTGAGCTTCGATAGGAAGATCGCTGATTTTATGGATGCTGTTCTTATCAAAACTAGGTATAGTCTTAAACTCTTTATAGATAGGTTTGCAGCGGGCGTAATCAGGTTCGCTGGAGGGAACATAATGAATTTCCTTTCCGTCTAACTCATAGGCCACACATACCTTCAAATCATCTATGTCTTCAAGAACGTCAAAGAGCATGCAGGCGATATCGGTAACACCGGTAATTCGGAAAGTATATCCTAAAAGAACCAAATCTAGATATCCGACACGGCGGGGACGATGAGTGACGACACCATATTCATGGCCTTTTTCACGGACATTGTCACCCCAGGAATTAGTCTGCTCAGTCGGCATAGGACCAGCTCCTACACGGGTCATATAAGCCTTCATAACCGCCATGACCTTGTTGATCTTCTGAGGGGCTATGCCGGCATTGAGAGGAATCGAAATCGAAGTCGGAGAACTTGAAGTAACAAAAGGATAAGTCCCGTGGTCAAGATCGAGAAGCGAGCCCTGGGCCCCTTCAAATACGACCTTTTTCCCTTCGTCGACATAATCGTTTAAAAGAACTGATGTATCAGTGATAAAAGGTTTAAGTCTTTCAGAAGCTTTTAGAAGTTGCGCAAAGAGTGTTTCAACGTCAAAAGCGTCTTTCCCAAACGCTTTTAATTCGATATTATCGACTGCAAGCGCACTTTCCAATCTCTCATGCAAATATTCAGGATGGAGAAGATCTCCGACTCTGATTCCGATACGTTTGGCCTTATCGGCATAGCAGGGTCCAATCCCTCTCTTGGTCGTTCCGATGGCATTCTTTCCCATCGCCTCTTCATACGCTTTGTCTAATTCAATATGATAAGGCATGATCAGGTGAGCACGATTGGAGATATGGAGATGAAAGTCCTTCAGTCCGCTTTTGATATTCTCATCAATTTCATCCAATAGGGCAAAAGGATTGACGACAACGCCATTGGCGATGACGTTGTTGACATTGGGATTGTAGATACCGGAAGGAAGAGACCTCAGAGCGTGTTTTACGCCGTTGATTTCAACAGTATGTCCAGCATTGTTTCCGCCCTGATATCGGCAGACAACATCGGCCGTAGAGGCGATGAAATCGGTAATTTTGCCTTTTCCCTCATCTCCAAACTGACTACCTTCAACAGCTACTGTTCTGTACTCGTTCATTTTTATTCTCCTTTTGACAGAATACTATCGGCAATCAAGACACCACTGGCACCGGCCTGAGCAAGACCGCGGGTGATACCCGCTCCGTCTCCTCCGCAATAAAGATTAGATATGCCTTTCACTTCAAGATTCATATCCGTATCCGGTCTAGCCGAATAGAACTTGGCCTCAACACCGTATAGAAGAGTGTGTTCATTGGCAATTCCTGGTGTCACATGGTCAAGAGCTTCGATCATATCGATGATTGAGGCCAAGGTTTTATAAGGTAGGCAGAGACCTAAGTCACCCGGAACTGCTTCTTTCAATGTCGGTCTGACAAAGCCCTGCTCAATCCTTTTTGGAGTAGAGCGTCTGCCCCTTTTCAAATCGCCGTATTTCTGAACGATTACGCTACCGCAGGACAAACGGTTTGCAAGACTGGCAACGTCTTTTGCAAACTGATTGGGATCAGTAAAAGGTTCGCTGAATTTATGCGAGACAAGCAGGGCAAAATTAGTGTTTTCGCTTCCTAGTTTGGGATCATTATAAGAATGACCGTTAGCAAGGATTACGCCGTCATCGTTTTCGACAACGACATGACCGGAGGGATTAGAGCAGAAAGTTCTGACCTGAGTACCGGAATGGCTGTTAAAGACAAACTTTCCCTCATAAAGATATTTGTTGATGTCCTGCATGACTATGTTGCTGGTTTCAACACGGACACCGATGTCGACTTGATTGTTTCTGAATCCGACCTTGTGTCTTCGTAACATCTTCTCTAGGAAAGTCGAGCCTTCTCTTCCTAATCCTAAGACAACTTCTCTGGCTTTGATTTCCCTTCCGTCTTCTAAAACCACGCCTTGGACTTTAGAGTCTTCGACAATTATGTCTGAAAGAGCTTTTTCAAAAATAAAATCAGCTCCCATTTCAGAAAGACTGTCTTTGATCTTGGATAATATCTTCACATTCTCTTCCGTGCCTAAATGCCTGACTTTGGCCCGGAGAAGCATCAATCCGACACCGATTGCCGTCTGTTCTATCTTCCTGACTTCATCAGTATAGGGGTCAGTCAGGACTTTAGTGGCACCGAATTTCAAGTTGACATCATCGCAGTACTTTATGAGGGATAATAGCTGTTCTTCGCTTATATAATCGCTTAGCCAGCCGCCAAACTGACTGGTGATATTGAATTTGCCGTCAGAGAAGGCTCCGGCTCCGCCAAAGCCCGTAGTTATCGAACAAGAAGGCAGACAGCCAGTTCCCTTGACTGTCTTAGGACAGGTTAAGAGCTTATGTGAAAGAAGAGGACAGATTCTGCTCTTGATATCTTTTCCCTTATCTACCAATAATACTTTAAGATTCTTATTCTGCTCTAGAAGACGATAAGCACACATGTAGCCAGTCGGACCGGCACCAACGATGATCACATCATATTCCATGTTTTCGTTTCCCAAGAAAACATTATAAAGACAGGAGACAGAAAAAGAAAAGTCTTGATTTTTTCTTTTTATCTGGGATGTTTCTTTTCTTCTCTCTTTGGTATATCATATAAGACAATACAACTTTTTTCAGAAGCTCATTTATCTTAGTTATTGACCCTTAATAGGGCTTTTTTTCATAATAGGCCATATCTCTCCGCAATTGTTTTCTTTTCTGACTTTCATGGTTTACAATAGTGACATTCAGATTTTCTTTATTCGGAGGAAAACACATGTACGATTACCTGATAGTAGGGTCGGGACTTTTTG
>DHDT01000048.1:4093-6153 GCA_002399505.1 Caryophanales bacterium UBA4869
GGTCGGGACTTTTTGGGGCATCTTTTGCAAATCTATGCAAAAGAAGAGGACTCAAGGTTTTAGTAGTAGAGAAAAAAGGCGTTGTCGGCGGTGGTATCAGAAGCGAAAGAAAAGATAATATCGATGTCCATATCTATGGACCTCATATCTTCCACACTTCCGATAAGAAAGTCTTGGATTACTTCACCTCTTTCTGTACTTTGAACAATTTCATCAATGCTCCCTTGGCTAATTACAAAGGAAATCTTTATCACCTTCCCTTCAACATGAATACCTTCTATGCTCTCTGGGGAACAAAGACACCTAGGGAAGCCAAAGATAAAATCGACGAGCAGGTAAAAGAGGCAAATATCAGAGAACCTAAGAATCTGAAAGAACAGGCTTTGTCCCTAGTCGGAAATGACGCCTATCAGACTCTCATCAAAGGATATACGGAAAAACAGTGGGGACGTTCCTGCGAAGATCTTCCTTCTTCCATAATCAAGAGACTTCCTCTCCGTTTCACCTACAACAACAACTACTTCAATGATCTCTATCAGGGAATACCAGTCGACGGCTATACTGAAATCATCGAAAAAATGCTCGAGGGAATCGAAGTCAGACTAAACACTGATTACCTTCAGAACATGGACAGTCTTAAGAAAGAATGCAAAGCTATCATCTTCACTGGTGAAATAGACCGTTACTTCAATTATAGATTCGGTCATCTTGCCTATAGAACCGTCAAATTCGAAACCGAAAAACTTGAGATGGAGAATTACCAGGGCAATGCCGTCATCAACTATACGGAAAGAGAAATACCCTTCACGAGAATCATCGAACACAAGCTTTTCAATTACCGAGAAAGCCCCGTCACTTATGTCACTAAGGAATATCCCAAGGAATTCGAAGAAGGCGATGATCCTTTCTATCCTGTCAACAACCGAGAAAACAGCGACCTCTATCAGAAGTATTTAGAAGAAAGCCAAAAAGAAAAAGACGTCTATTTCTGCGGACGTCTTGGTCAGTACCGCTACTTCGACATGGACGATACCATCTTAGAGGCTATGAAGTTAGACGAGAAACTCAACGGATAAGAAAAATGGCTTCGCCAAGGCGAAGCCATTTATTTTTGTTTCCTACTTCTTAGAAGTCTTCGTCACGAATCTCTTCTTGTCGTCCTCAAGCAGACTGTTCCAGTCCTTGATATCCTTGATCGAAGGAACAAAGACATAGGGTTTATTGCGGAACAGACCGTAGTAATCAAAACCGAATCCGACGATGTATCTCTGCTCATCGGTGGTAAGACCGGTGAAATCAGCTAATTCATCGTACTTCATCTGAAGATTGTTTCTCTTGATGAGAATACAGATATACAGATTCTTCGGCTTGTATTTCTTAGCCACGAAATCTTTGAGGAAATGCATGGTGATGCCAGTATCGATGATGTCCTCGATTAGGAAAACATCACGTCCGGTCAAGTCGTGATCAGGTTCTTTGGATACTTTGACTTCTCCAGTCGATCCTGTTCCCTCATAGGATGAAACCTTGATGGTGTCTAACTGACAGGGAGAATCGATGTGTCTTACTAACTCGTACATAAAAGGCAAGGCGCCGTTCATGACACCTACCATAACGGGGATGCCGTTATCGTCTTCTTTGATCTTCTGATTGATTTCTTTTCCCAATCGATCGCAGATTCTGCCGATCTCATCTTCGGAGAGTATAAGCTTGTCCATGTTATGACCTCCTCTGATTATTAAAAATATGTATCTATAATAACCCACTTTCCTTAAATTAGAAAGAAGAGAATGAAAAATATCGTATTTGACTTAATTTACTGCCTAACCTGACAGATTGAAAGTGAAATGAGACGATTTTGAAAAAATTCCATTCAGTTTTTTACTCAATAAAATGCCGAAATATCCAGTTTTTCCTATATTTTTCCGTATTTTTTGGTTCATTTTTACCTGCTTAGCTCTTTATAAAATCATTTGTGAAGAAAACTCTTGATTTTAAGGTCAGTTATTGCGATAATATTCAAGCGCTAAAAGCGTAATGGATCTATAGTGTAGCGGTTT
>DHDT01000005.1 GCA_002399505.1 Caryophanales bacterium UBA4869
ATTTGAACCCTGGCTGAGCTTGCACTCACTGCTGGTTTTCGAAACCAGTCCCTTCAACCACTTGGGTATCGCTCCAGAGCCTATCTATTATATGTTAACTGGTTTTGGTTTTAAACACTTTGTTTATTTCTTTTCCCGTTAATTCTGATTAAGAATATTGCCTTATCCATTTTATTAGACTAAACTCATACTTATGAAAACAGAAAATAATGAATCTCAGAATAATGCTGAAAATCCTTCCGCTAAAGTAAGTAAAGCTATCCGTCCCCTCTGGATGGAGGTCCTCCTTTCCCTTTTGGTCATCTTGCTATCAGGTATCATTGGTCCTCTTTTAGTCGGTCTGAAAGCAATCAAACCTTCTGAAAATGACATCTTTGAATTTACCTATTCGGCAAATTCTGTTTTCAAGTTTTCTAAATCACTGGCACTGACTGCCTTAATTGCATCTCTTATTACCCTGTTTTTATTGGTACTACTGATGGTTTTGATAAAACCAAGCGGTTTAAAACCAGATCAGGACAATCGTCTAAAGAACTACCTCTCATTTGGAATCCTTTCAATATTTGGAATCCTAGCCTACTTAGTTATCACCATGTTGCTCTCAACAAAACTCTCAGGCTTAGTCTCAATCATATTGGCTGTCCTATTAGCAGGGATCTACGATGTTTTGATTTATAAGATGTATCTTGAAAGAAGATCTCAGTCTAATTTCATTTTCTGGGAAATCTTCCGTTTTGCCATCGTCGGTTTAGTTGCCGCCGTCTTTGATTTCCTGACCTGCTACCTTGTTCAGTTCATCTTCTTTGGAGGCAATGATTTCTGGTATGTGACGATGATTGCCACTTTCTGCGGATTCATTATCGGCGTCACTATCAATTATCTGATGTCTACCTATATGGTTTATAAGGATGCCCATTCAAATTTTGGAAAAACTACTAAAGGAATCATCCTTTTTGTCGTTCTTTCAACCATTGGCTTAGGTATTGGAATCGGTCTTCAGTATTTCACCTATGATTTCCTCTTTGTCAGCAAGGGTATTCTCTTCTTCAGTTATCCGATTGATTTCATAATCAGAACCTTAGTTGTCATGGTATACAACTACCTGACAAGAAAGATATTCAT
The DNA here is from genome assembly GCA_002399505.1 of Caryophanales bacterium UBA4869. Taxonomy (GTDB): domain Bacteria; phylum Bacillota_I; class Bacilli_A; order RFN20; family CAG-288; genus Enterosoma. Next base: position 1,123 of record DHDT01000005.1, read on the forward strand.
CTATCGCTAAGATCCGTTACCCATCTGTCAGAATGGCTTTTAGAAAACCTGAGTGGCTTATCTAATGGCCATTTGATTGATAATCTTATAATTTCCCCTTGAAATAGGAAATATATTTGCATATAATCATTAAGCGTTTTCTAACTGCAGGCGTAGTTCAGTGGTAGAACTTCAGCCTTCCAAGCTGATCATGCGGGTTCGATTCCCGTCGCCTGCTCCATAAAAACACATTGACCATTCCCTAAAACGGAATGGTCTTTTTTTGTGTCGTTGAGATTTCAAAGATTATTCATCCACCGAAGGGCTGATGTGCCGTCTTTTATCAAAATTCCGCCAGAATCCGCCACTGGCGGGTTTCGACTGACAGCAAAAGATATACTACGGCAGCAGAAGGTCCCTTGTTCCTTTGCCGTGGTGTAGTTTTTTTGAATCCTCGTATCTAATAACTTTTTATATCATAAGCCTTTTTGGATCATTTAGTTTACAATAGAGGTATATGGAAACAGGAACTGTTGTAAGTCTTACTGGAGGAAATGGAGCCATCGGCTCCAAAATCCTTCTTCATCTTCTCGAGTCTGATAAGAACCTTAAAGTCAGAGTTCTGCTTTTTCATCAGGAAAAACTCAAAAAGGCAACAGCCTTGGCTTTAAAAAAAAATAAAGACCGTATTGAGTTAATCCGTGGAACTACCAGTGATATTTCAGTCTGCAAAAGACTTGTATCAGATGCTTCCTATCTGATTCATACTTCCGGTCTGATTCCGCCTAAAAGCGAACACGACCCGAAAGGCGCCTATGAAAGCAACTTTATAGGAACCAAAAACCTTGTTGACGCCATCAAAAATTCCCCTGACAAAGATAAAATCAAGTTTATCTATATCAGTTCCGTTGCTGTTTACGGAAACAGAACGGAAAAACACCTCTGGGCTAGAGTCGGAGATCCTGTCATATCATCGGATTACGATGAGTATTCCTATACAAAGATCTTGGCTGAACGCTATGTTCTTGAGGCCGGGCTGAAGTACTTTGTGGTTTTACGTCAGACAGCAGTCGCCCATTCCTATCTCTTTAAAAACAATCTCAGCGACGGCCTGATTTATCAGGCTTGTCTTAATGCCCCTTATGAATGGGTGACAGATAATGACACCGCAGTATTATTCACTCATCTTGTCGAATATGATCTCGAGGGCAGATTAGATGGTTTCTTTAACCGCATCTACAATATCGGAGGCGGGAAAGAAAACCGGATAACCGGATATGAATCGATGAATAAAGGCTTTTCCCTAATGGGAAGAGACCTCAAGGCCTTTATGGACCCTAATTTCTTCTCAACCAGGAATTTTCACGGCGCTTTCTTCTATGACGGAGATGTTTTGGAAAACTATCTCCATTATCAAAATGAGACGATCGACTATTTCTGGAAAGAGATGGGGAAGAAATACTGGTACTTCCATCTTGGACGTTTGGTTCCTCCCTCATTTCTAAGAAAACACCTTTTCTTAAAACTATGTGACTATGATGATGCCCCTCTCTATTGGGTAAAACATAAAGAAGATTATAAGGTCAAAGCTTTTTATGGCAGCTATGACAAGTTTGAGCAGATACCAAAATCCTGGTCTGACTATAACCTTCTCTGTGAAAACAAAGACTCTCAGGGGAATTTCATCGACTTTGAAAAGTTCAAAGATCCTCAATACGCAAAAGAACACGGCCAGTTATTAGATCACGGTTTTGACGACACGAAAAAATTAGACGAGATCACTTTGGAGGATGTGAAGAAAGCCGTTAATTATCGAGGCGGTCTCTGCCTTTCGGAAACGATGGTCAAAGGGGATTTATTCACCAAGCTTACCTTTCAATGTCATAAAGGACATACTTTCAAGGCCTCTCCCTATACGATTCTCTATGGCGGTCATTTCTGTCCAAACTGTTTTGAAAAACCGTGGAAAAACGGCAGAATAGCCAAATTCTCCAAATTCCATGCTCAGCTTTATTACGCTGATCATGACAAAGAGGAAGAGGATGATATCTATCCTCCAAAGAACTGATGAGAGTTCTCATCTTCTATTTTTCAGGAACTTTCAACACTGAGAAAATAGCTCTTCTTTTCAAAAGAGAGTTTAATGCGGGAATCAGAGAAATCAGAATGCCGTTTCCTAAAACTGAAGACATCAAAGACTATGATGTTATTGCTTTTGGATATCCGATTCACGCCTTTAACCCGCCAGAGCCTTTTTTCAGATTCATCAAAAGTCTTCCAAAGCAGAATAAAAAACTGTGTTTTCTATTTAAGACATCCGGCGAGGATCTCAAACTGAATTTCTGTTCTAGCCGAATGACTGTCAATGCTCTTCGAAAGAAAGGCTTTGACGTCATAGAAGAATTCCATTATGTCATGCCCTATAACATCATCTATCGTCATAAGGACGGTGTTGCCAAGCTTATGTACGAAACAGCCATTAAAAGAGTCAGAGACGATGCGGATAAAATAAGGAATAATAAGAGACGGACTTTATCCTTTGGTCTCCGCGGTCTTTATGTTCCTCTCTTTCGTATCGAATGGCCATTTAGCAGAATCCATGGCCGTCTGTTTTATAAAGTCGATGAAGACAAGTGCATCCACTGTATGGAATGTGTCAAAAACTGCCCGATGGAGAATATCTGCCTTGAAGACAATAAAATTAAATTCAGGAATCAATGCTGCCTTTGTATGCGCTGTTCTCTCTACTGCAAGGCTAACGCCATCAAAATAGGGTTCTTTGACAGGAGATGGAAAGTAAACGGCTCTTATGAATTAGACCGACTTCTCGGTGATGAAAATATAAAAACCGAATGTGAAGACTTCGGTTCGAAACTTCTAACTAAAAGCTATGACAATTACTTCAATGATGAAAAATAGAAAGAACCCATTCTCTGAAAAGACTTAAACTATAAATAATGAGAACTTGTTCTTTCTTCATTTTAATAAGATAAGATAATAATGCTTTCTGTTTTATCTCCTTAGTCTAGCCTCTAATGAACATATATAATATTTTTTATAAGAATTACATAAGTTTAAAGTTTTGTCTTTTTATATTATTTGAAATTGTCCTTCATATGAAGACAAATAAACAATATTATATGCTAATATTATTTACCATTTCCTAGGTTTGTTCGGCTACTGGCCTAGTATCAATTTACATTTCAAAAATTATATAATGCTAAAAGGATTTATTCTTTTTTAACGTTTGTCTTTATTTGTTAAAAAGAGAATAGACAAAAATGATATTCGTGCAATAAATAGTGCAAAACGCGCAAAAATCGATGCAATTTGCTTTTCCAAAACTACAATATACGCATATGAAGACTATCTATGGTGAACGAACACTACCTCTATACATGCAAATTTATCTAAGCTTAAGGGAAAAAATAGAAACGGGGGAATATCCTTACGGCTATCGCCTTTTATCCATTAGGAACGCTGCTTACTGTTTTTCCGTAAATCCTGGAACAATCATCCGTGTATACAGATTGATGACACTTGAAGGATATATAAAAAACATCAACAACCATGGTTTCGCAGTCATTTTCAACGAAAAAACTGATGAAAAAAAGATGATAAGAAAAAGGTACGAAGCCGAGATCAGAAAAGAACTTGAATAAATTGCATTATCTTCTTTCTTCCCTTCGGTGTCTCTTTCTATTCCGTCATACTCCTCTATACCTATCCTTCATTTGTTCCTTAAACCGATATCATCAATTATTGCTGATTAAATAATAAAAATCTGTTGTCAAAAGGTTAGTATCGTGCTAAACTAGCCTTCGCTGGTTCCATAGCCAAGTTGGTAAGGCAAAGGACTGCAAATCCTCAACCGGCGGTTCGAATCCGCCTGGAACCTCCAAAGCAATGCGCTCGTAGCTCAGCTGGATTAGAGTATCTGACTACGAATCAG
>DHDT01000034.1 GCA_002399505.1 Caryophanales bacterium UBA4869
TGGCGGAATCTGGCGGATTCAGATCAGTCTTTTTTATATTCATGGCTTTAATTAAGAATTGACTGTTTTATTTTTGCCCTGTTACTTACTTCTATTGTAAAAGAACCTTTTTCTTTATTAATAGTTCGATGAGAAGTACTAGAAAGGGCTTTCATCTGATTATCGCCAGGTTCACAGAAAGCAGTAAAACTATTGTTTTCAAAAATAATGGCCTGTTTTTAATTCTTTTCTGCATTTTTTCTATGTTTTCTTAATAATCATGAATAGTATTATCAAATCACAGATTTTCAGAAAAAAAATAACGAGATGATACAATAATCTGCCACAGAATATGGAGGATATTAAACAATGTCTAAATTCAAAAATTTATTTGCAATCGTCGGTCTGGCTTCAGGACTTTTCTTAGCTGGCTGCAATCCATCTAACATCAGTACCGATACGGGTTCTTCTTCAACTACTAATTCTTCTGTCAGTTCTTCTGTCAGTTCTTCTGAACCTGAAGCGGAAATGGAAGGAACAGGAACCAAGGCCGATCCTTATCTTCCCTTAACTGCCAAACACCTGATCTCTTTGGAAAAAAAGGTTTTAAACACTGAACCTCTTTACATCACTTTATCAAAAGATATCGATTTAGGTAATAAGGAATGGGCTCCTTTAGGATCTGACAATGACCATATGGCCAATGTCGTCTTCAATGGTATGGGACATACTGTCAAAGGCCTTAAAATCAGTGAATCCACAAATGAAGCCAACGGATTTTATGGATTCTTCGGATGTGCGACTGGAATCGTCTATGATTTAAACATCGAAGGCGATATCACTATCACCCAAGGCAATTCAGGCTATGCTTTTGCCGGTCTTCTTTCCGGAATGGGAAATAATTTATATGTCAGCAATGTCCATACCAAAGGAAACCTGACTGTCAATGATGATGAAAACCAGAACAGCCAGGATTCTTTTGCCGGCGGCCTTGTCGGCTATTTCGTTTCCACAGGCAATTATTATGTCTCGGTAGAAGGTTCTTCTTTTGAAGGGTCAGTCATTTCAAATGCTGACAGTTATGGAGTAGCAGGCGGACTTATAGGCAATGCCTCTACTTCAACCTCTTCTATCGGTGTTTCTGCTTTAACTACTAACCAGGTCAAGGCCACCACAATTTCAGCTACTCTCATGGCTGGAGGAATAGTAGGTACCTCTTCTTATTATTTCAGCGCCGTCAATAATATTGTTTCAGCCGATAGAATCGAAACTACCGGCGCTTTGTCAAATTATGCCTATGCCGGCGGAGTAGTTGGATCTAACTACTACGAAAATGCCTTCCTCTATAATATCGTCAAAGCGGGAACAATTTCTTCCGGAACTAAGGCAGCTAAAGGCGTTGCCGGAAGCATTATCGCCTCTGATACTGATGATGGCTATGCAAATGGCACCAATCTGTTAGGTTCCGCAAATTACGGAAACATCCTTGTAACCGGGACTCTTGAAGGCAACACCAAAAATGAAATAAAAGCTACTCCTTTGACTTCTCTCACCGCCTCCGGATTAAAAAACATCGGTTTTGTTGAAAAGGCCTGGACTCTTGAAGATGGTCAGCTTCCTATTGTAAAGGACAACGCCTCTGATGACTTAGTCGTCAAAAATCAGACCCTGACAATCAAAGCCAACTATGAGGGCGGAGAAGATGAAACCTTTGATTTCAGCTTAGGCACTATGAATACAAAAATTCAAAGCAAAAAGACAAGAGAAAACTATACGCTCATCAATTCCAGTTATAGTTCTACTGAGCTTATTGCCTATCGCTGGTATGCGCCTTTAAATATCGCACCTACTTTGTATAATTTCTGGTTTGATGCCACTTCAATCGAAGGTTTCTGGGCAGGAGCTGATGCTGTCAACTTCACTTTGAATATCAAGACTGATGGAACGATGACTACCTACTTCAGTGACTATGACACTGCCAAAGGCACTTGGTGGTCCAATGGAAAATACTTAGTCTTCACCATCGATTATCCCGTTGCCCCTTATACCAATCAGGTAGCTGAATTCAAAACTGATGGCACCTTCACTTTCCCGGATGCCAACGCCGATGAATATACCTATACCTATACAAAGAAGGCCGTTGACTTCGGATATTGGGGTGATGACAAAGGACATGTTCTGACTTTGAACGGAGATGGAACTGGAACCTATACCGATGGCGAGAGTCTCATCAAGGTCACTTATGTCAAAACAGAGGGTGTTATCAAAAGCATCAAGGTTGGTAATTATGAATCAGTGGTACCGACTATCGAGGGCAAGACTATCAAGATGACCCTTGGCGACGATGATATGGGATACTTTGAACTTACTCTGTCTCCCTTTGACGGCATCCCTGATTATACGGATTGGAAGCTTTTAGGTACCTATCATGGTTTAGTCTATGACACTACCTTCTTCGCAAACGGAAATTCTGAATCCAGACAGCAGAAAGAAGGAGCAGGTGTCTATTCCTATGGCGGATTCAGAGCCTATGGACTCAAAAACGGCAATGCGACTGTCTACTTCAAAAACGGAGGCATCTATACAAAAGGTACCTACATGTACAACAAGGCAGAAGAAGTCCTAGTCAAAGACGATGGCTCCGATATACTTGTCAAAAACGGAACATTCCAAAAAGCCTATAAGAATTCTTCTAAGACTGTCAACATCTATCAATTCACAAATAAAAACTATCTGGTAATCAACGGAAAATTAGATACTAAGACCACAATCACAGGAACCTTGGCTGAAGGGGAGACCATAACAATCGGAACTGATACCTACACCATCACCAAAGGAGTCTTAGTCTATAACGATCCCTTACCGGATGTGACTGCCTTAGTAAACACCTATGTGGCGACAGTCGGTGACAAGAAAGTCGAATTAGTTCTGAATGCCGATAGAACAGGAACCTATGACTCAACTGCTATCAACTATAGCTACGACGGAACCAAAGTCACTTTCACAGTCAACAGCAAAGAAGTCTCACTTGCCTTTAATGCAACTGATAAAACCTTAATAGGAACAATGAAGGAAGGAGAAACCACTACTGACTTATCCTTCAAAGTCAAGACAGACGATCCTGTCGAGACAAAGAACATGGCTGGAACCTGGACTGGGAAATTCAGCTCAAATACATGGACCTTTACCGTCAATTCTGACAACACCTGTACCATGGTCTGGCCAGCGGCAACCTTCAATGGAACATGGACCGGCGACATCGCTAAAAAGATTACCGTAAATATCAACAGCGGATACCTAACCGGTGATTTCACCTACAATTCAGCAAACGATACTCTTTCATGTTCTTTAGAGGACGCAGACTACAATTCATATAACGTTTCTTTCACTAGAGTTGCTTAAACACAGCCGGCCTATCAGAAACAAACTGATGGGCCGGCTTTTCTCATGCTTTAAAATAAGAATGATAATAAAGTTGTTTTTTACAATTTGTCCTTGATAAAGGAACATATTGCAAAGTCAGTATCTGCTTTCTTTATGAACATATTGGAGACTATTGGTATATAACGCTGATGGCATCTCTATCTTCGCTGTCTGCTTTTTCGGAATTTCTTCTATTGACAAAGAAATACGGAGAATACAAACTAGTGTATAAAGAACATGGAAGAGAAATCAAGGAACTGTTTCCTGAAAAATAGTTGCTGATAATTCAACATCAGCCGCATCCTGTTGCATATTCTTCAATCTGCCTGGTTTTGTCCTCTTTCTTAATCTAAAGTGATTTTGGCAAGACGGTCTTGCTATCGCCTAAGATAAAGCGAAGAAAGAAGTATTCTTATGGGTTTATTCAAGAAGTTGACACGCAGATACATTTACGGGAAGACTGAAAAGCCGAAACACTACGTCCATGTCGATAAGGCCGAGACAATTCAGGACGAAAGGCAGATCCAGTTCAACAATTGGTGTAAGAGAAAAGGCGTCTTCAACGGATCTTATCTGCCTGTGAATCCAGATACCCTGGAGAAAAAGGGCTGGAGAAAAATAGAACGTCCCAAGAAGAAAGCCGAGGACTATGAACAATATGAGAGGAAATCCAGTGGTCAGATAGTCCGGTACGACATGGAAAACAATGATCAGTACGGGCATTATCATTGACTCAACGATAAGCCAACCAGAAAACCCGGTTTCCATCTTGATCTTGACTACATCGACAGATATGGGAATCCCTGCACCAAAAGGGATCCCACGCACCATCTTGCCCCCCTAGACAAAGACTATAGAAAAAAGAAAAAGGAGAAGAAATATGACATTCATTGAGCGTCTGAACACCAAGGCCGACGAGCTGTTTTTAGGAGACAATTGTCTTCGTACAATCAACATCAACCATAAAGACAGCATCTCTTTGATCTTTCAATCAGTATACTGGAATAATGAAGTCGAGCTGAGCGATGAAGAGAAGAAAGAACTCAATCTGCAGCCACATGACTCAATCATCCTGAGAGAGACTTTCTATGACGTGTCGATAATCAATGTGGCATATAGTTCGAGAAATAGCTTTGACAGTAGTGAAGCGCTGAAAACAATTGTCACAGACGATGACACATATGAAATTCTCTGGTATACAAACCCGCATTCCGATTTCGGTTCCCTAAAATTCAAATTCAAGAGGTTCAAATGGGAATTAGTTGATGTCGGAAACGATTTTATCTTGATTGAAAAAAGCTACTCATAAACACAAAAAATCACTATTTTTCACCCGTCCTTTGACATCAGAAACAGAGCATTTTCGTCATTGGATCAGCAAACCAGAATTAAACTTCAGGCTTATCGTGACTGATAAAATGATGCTTCATAAAGAAAAAGGAGAAGAAACATGACATTCATTGAGCGTCTGAACGCCAAGGCCGATTCCGTAAACCTACAAGACAATCTGCTTCGGTCAGACGATATTAACAATACCGACAGCCTCTCGCTGATCTTCGAATCTTTGCCACTCAACAATGACAAAGAACTAAGCAGGGAAGAGAAGAAAGAAATCGGTCTCAGGCCTAAAGACTCAATCGTTCTCACAGAAACCTTTACCGATATATCAATAATAGACATAGGCTTCAATACAAGAGACCTCTTAGACAAAGCCTGTATAACAAAAATCACTGTCACAGACGACAACACATATGAAATAATCTGCAAATCAGCCACTTTCTCTGACTTAGGCTCCATAAAATTCAGATTCAAGAGTTTCAGATGGAAGATAGTCGAAATCGCAAACAGCAGGGTCATAGCCAAAAAGACCTATTCTGTCTTATAGTTCCTGTTTTTTTCACAGCCTGCTTCATTTTCAGTAAAAGCATCACTTGTTATCGCAATTGCCCAAATGAAAAACAGTTAAGAAGATTCCAAATGCTTTCTCGTTTCTGATGAAAAAACAAGTCTGAGAAGAACAGACATCAATTCTTTTCCTTATCAAACGATACTCTTTCATGTCACTTAGAGGACGAAGCCTCCGATTCATATGATGTTTCTTTATCTAGAGCCGTTTAAACATAGCCGGCCTATCAGAAACAAACTGATGGACGGGCTTTTCTTATGTTTTAAAATAGGAAGGATAAAAAGAGTGATTTTGGTTACATTCCATATGTTTTGTAATTGAAATAAGAGACCATAATAAAACACATGTTTTACCCTGTTTTTTGTGTTTTTTCTTCAATAAACATCTAAAAAAGAAAGGATGAAAAACTAAGCATCATATTTTCTTTACATTTGTATATTTACACTTTGCTTTTAATTAAAATTTGCCTGATTATAGGCGATTTTATATTAAGCAACTATAATAAAATTTTTGGATTGCTATCTGTTTTTTTTGGTTTATCTATTATGTTTTTACAAATTTTTAGCCGTTTTTCTGCCACCATTGAATCTACAAAAAAGAAAGCTATCATATTGGGGCTAAGTGAGAGATCACTTATGCCACAAAGGAGGATAGAACAATGGTTGAGGATCAGAAGAATACTAATACCACTGCTACCCCTGTCGCTTCTACTGCCAAGCAGTCTAAGAAGCACAATAAGGGCAAGAAGAATTGTGGTTGCGAAGATAAGATGAGTAAGTAGTAGCTGTTAAGATAATTTATTAAAAATGGGGGAGCTTTCGAGCTTCTCCATTTTATTTGCTTATTTCTTTTTCTTTTCCCAAGAAGAATTATTGCTTTTGACTTTCAGAGAATAATCAGGATTGGGTTTTGATACTTTGACAAGTTCTATTTCATCATGAAGGTTTCCGGATATTACTTCTATCTTTGATTTTCCTTCCAGGATGACATTTACTTTATAAAGAACTTCTTTGCCGTCAGTCACAGAATAGATTTCTTTTCCGTCCTGCAGGACTTTAAAGGTTTTCTGATTAGTCATGACATAGGCTTTAGTCTTCCTATCCGCCCTTTGAGTAAAACGATGACCGGTGAGATGAACAAAGCTTTCTTTTGACCAGAAGGCCTTATAGAGATAGAAACTGTCTTTCTTTA
>DHDT01000052.1:0-761 GCA_002399505.1 Caryophanales bacterium UBA4869
TAATACTTCTTTCTTTATTTCTTTGCTTCTGTAAAATCGTTCGGATTGAGACGAGTACCTTCATATTCTTCATAAGATGAAGAAGTGAGAGTATAAGAAGTAGTCGTAGTCTCCTTGAGTATCTCCTGAGCTTCTCCTTGAATAGTAATGGCATAATTATAGTTGAAGACACTGCGGACTATCTTTCCGTTGACGAAGACCAGGCCATAAGAAGTCTCGTAGTAATAATCGACAGTTCCTACCTGTTCCGATTCAAACTCTTCCTGTAGATTAAACGTAAACGAATAAGAGTCTTGGAGAGGGTCAATCAAAGTGGGATCACCTGTCAGAGTACTGGAATAAAGGCCTTTGTAGTCATCGCTTAAGACGCTGTCTCGATATCTCCTCAAAAGATAGCAGACAGTGTTTTCAAAATCCAGATTGAGAAAAGAAGGCACTTTGCTTTCTGAGTAGGCTGAAGTTGTTTTCTTCGAATAAGCGCCTTTGTCTGATAAGTCCTTGTAGATGTTATAGAAATTCTTTTCATCGTAGAAATACTGGCCTAATCCGGTGTATTCCTTGCTTTGGTTATAGTATTTGACTTCGGTCAGATCAGTATATCTTGTGCTGTCTTTTTTGATGTAGTATTCGATTGGGTTATCAGGGGCCACTGCATAAGTATCAGTGCCTTCTGTCACTGAAGCCGAGGATGAGACGTTTCCCGACAGGTCTTTAAGGGCTGTCAAAAGAAGAGACACCTGTTCTTTTTCATTCATGAGGCT
>DHDT01000052.1:884-1239 GCA_002399505.1 Caryophanales bacterium UBA4869
AATCAGACCATTTGGCATAAAGAGAGAAAGAAGAGGAAATCTCAATATCAAAACCGGCGGTGTATTTGATCTTTGAAGTTTGATCCGTATACCAGCCTGAAAAGACAAAGCCTTTGACCTTCGGAGAACCGGGATCAAGAAGTTTCTGTCCCTCATTCACAATCTGAGTGGAATAGACTTTTTTGTCTTCGCTACTGGTATTGAGGTAGAAGGTGACTATGTTTCCGTTTACTTCCTGAGAAACAGATGAGGGAGTATCGCATCCAGTCAGCATTAAGGCAAAGAACAGAGGAATAAAAGCCTTTTTCATCAGATAGACTCCTTATAGGTGAAGGAGGCATTGCCGCCGTTATCT
>DHDT01000052.1:1352-2537 GCA_002399505.1 Caryophanales bacterium UBA4869
GGCATAGTCTTCAGTGCAATTGAAGGCGACAGTCTGTTTGTCAGTGAAATACTTGAAGGCATTCTTTCCGACAAAGGTAACTGAACTTGGGATATTGAGAGAGAAGACACCATTGGTATTGCTGAATCCTTCTTCTTCAATAGTTGTCAAGGAGGCGGGAAGATTGATAGTCTTTAAGTAGATTGCAGCTCCTAAACCTCTTTCCTTGATAGTAGTCACTCCCTCAGGCAAAGTGAGAGAAGTGGCTTTCACTCCGTCTTTCTTGAATCCGGGAGCATAGGCATAGACTTCTTTTTGATCATGGCTCAAAAGAAGACCGCTTAGGCTCTTGAAGTTTGCATTGGAAGCATCAACTTCAAATCCTTCTAAGGAGGTGCAGTTTGCAAAAACACCGGGCAGATAATTTGTGAATTTACTTCCAAGTTCAATGATACCTGCTAGTTTTGTGCAGTTATAGAAGGCGTTTTCGCCTAAAGTGACTAAACCGGAGGAGAGAGAAAGTGTCGTCAGATTGGAGTTATAGGAGAAAGCTGTCTCACCGATGGACTTTAAAGTATCAGGTAAGACCAAAGAGGTTTCCTTGGCCCAGGTGAAGGCTCCTTCACCGATTGTCTCAAGACTGTTTCCAAAGGTGATCTGAGAAGCTCCGGTAGAGCTAAAGGCACCGTCTTCGATAGTCTTTAAACTGTTACCCAGACTGATAGTTCCAGAATCATTCTTGCTGAAGAGATTATAGAAGGCGCCTTCTTTGATGGTGACTAAGGAATCGGGGAAGGATACGGAGGTAAGTTTGGTCTGATTATAGAAGGCGTAAGGTTCAATCGTCTTTAAGGTATCGGGAAGAACTAAGGCACCAGTCAGACCAGGTGCTGAAAGAATGGCCTTCGTCTTGTCTTTATCGTAGAGAACCTGATTGGAAATAGATAGGCTGTTGTTTGTAGCCTTGAGAGTCATCTGAGTCAGAGGACAGCCGGAGAACACATTGATTCCGACATCGACAAGACCGGAACCGAAAGCAACATCAGTCAGAGCATCCTGGTCTTTGAAGCAATGTGAGCCAAGACTCGTCAGAGAATCAGGTAAGACGATGCTCTTTAAGACGGCCTTTTTAGGTGTTGAGACATCATCTTCGTCAGCACCATAGAAGAAGAAAGAACCTTCTCCGATCTTCTTTAATCCTTCAGC
>DHDT01000052.1:2634-9516 GCA_002399505.1 Caryophanales bacterium UBA4869
CCGATCTTCTTTAATCCTTCAGCAAATTCTATCTTTGACAAGGAGGCAGTTCCACAGAAGGCGTTGTCTCCTATTTCTTCGATGTTTGCGGGGAAAGATATAGAAGAAAGGCTGGAGCAGTCAGCGAAAGAATACTCAGGAATGGTCTTGAGCCCTTGTCCTAAAGTTACTGAAATAAGCTTTTCATCTCGATCAAAACAGTTATTGCCTATTTTTGTGACGGAATCGGGAATAGTGAAATTTCTTAATCCATAGCATAAGGCAAAGGCGTCATGTCCAATTTCCGTTAAGGAAGAGGGGAGGCTGTATTTCTGACATTCATCGACCATATAGAAAGCGTAATCTCCGATCTTTGTCACACCCTGAGGCATAGTCACTTCTTCGGTTCTTCCTGAAGGGCACATGACTAAAGTCTTCATGTCTTTGGTGTATAAGATGCTGTCTTCTACGGCAAAGGCAGTATTGCCGTCAGCTATGTTGATTGAAAGAATTCCGGTTGCTCCGGCAAAGGCATTGTTTCCTAAGAAAGTCAGACCTTTAGGGAAGATGAACTTAGTGATGGCAGTGCAGTTTGCAAAGGCATAGGCTCCGATTGATTTGACGGAATTCGGTAAGGTGAGAGTATCTTTGAAATAGGCTCCGGCAAAGGCATTGTCACCAATTGACTCTAATCCATCGTTAAAGCCGACAACCTGGATATTTCCCTGAGAGAAGCAGTTGAAGGCACCATTTCCTATCTTTTTCAAGGTAGAAGGGAAATCGAGGGTAGTGAAGGAATTGTTGACGGCAAAGGCACTGTCTCCGATCTCCTCCAGGCCTTCGTTGAATTGGATGGTTTTCAATCCGCCGTCATTGTGGTAGAAGGCGGCATAAGCACCTATCTTCTTCAAGGTAGAAGGACAAGTATAGGAAGTCGTATTCTTGGCAGGGATCAAAACTAGTTTTTCCATGCTCTTATCGTAAAGGATGCCATCGACACTCTTGAAATGGACATTGTCGCTGCTTATCGTGACCTTTTGCAAGGCTCTGGCATAGTTAAAGGCACCTTCTTCGATGACTTTGATGGTTTTCGGAAGATTGACGGAGACAAGGCTAGTTCGATTCTGGAAAGCTTTTGCACCGATTTTAGTTACATTATGGCCATTGATGTTCTCAGGTATATCAATAGAAGTTGTTTCAATGTCTCTAAGACCGGTGATAGTCACTTCGCCCTTGTCTTCAATATCATAGGTGACATTGAATTTGGTCTTTTCGTAGTGGGCATAGAGAGTCTGCTGATTCATGTCTTCGGTGACGATGCCGCCGAATTTCTCAGTTCCGTTATTCAGATACCAGCCTGTGAAATTAAAACTGGCTTTGTAAGGAATATCCAGAGTCAGATATTCTCCGACATAGGTGTCGACTGAATACCTTTCCTGTCCGTTGTTAGGGTCGACAAAGAGAGTTATCTTGTCTTCTTCATTTACAGAATAATGCGCCTTCAATAACAGGTCTCCGTAAACCGCGTTAGTGAAGACCCATTTAGTATCGCTGTTTCCAGAATACCAGCCTAAGAAGGTCGAGTTCTTTTTTGAGGGGACAGAGGTGGGTTCACTGGCCCATTCTCCTCTTTTGATTTTCTGAGAAGGAAGACTTATCGATCCATCTTGGAGCTGACCGCCGTTTAAATCAAAGGAGACCGTGACTTTCTCGGTCGTATCCCCTTCTTTTGTCTTCACCCAATAGCCATTCTGCTTTTGATATTCGTCACCAGTCTTTGTATCCGTATAGGTATCTCCGTCTTTTCCCATATCGTTATCGGGTTTGCCTACTCCGGTGAAACTGCTTTGTCCTTGGTCTTTGACCCAGGTTCCATTCACCTTGGTATAGGTTTCATTTGTAAGCAGGTCTTTATAGGTATCCCCGTCTTTTCCTAAAGTGGCAGACGGTGCTCCCTGACCGGAAAAAGACTGACTTTCAACAGAAGTCTGAGAATTTGAGACCAGGGAGGAGTTTTGTTTATCTCCGCAGGCTTGGAGTATGCCTGATCCTGCTAAGACAAGGAGAGCCAATATTCTGATTGTTTTGTTTTTCATTTTTTCTATACCTATTTTTTAAGAGTGAGAACTACGTCTTTGAAATTCATTTTGACATCAGTTCCAAAGTCTTCCTGGAAGGCTAAAGTCTTTGGAAAGTTCTGATCGTCATAGGAGAGAACTTTGGCCGAACGTTCTTCAACACTTTCTCCCTGACCTGTAGAAAGGAAGGTGACTGTCTTTGTTTCATCATCAAAGGCATAACTGACAGGGGTTGTTATACTGCGGAAGACACCTTCCGGTGTCCAATCATATGAATAGTCATCGTAGTACCAGGAAGAGACACTCCAAGTCAGAGTGGAATCACCTTTGAATGAGAGAGAAATCTGTATTTCGTAATCTGATCCGGCTGCTACCATTTCTGATTGGTAGAGTGTTTCCTTAGTCCAGGGGTCAGCGGATACGGCTTTGAGTTTTGCATAGGCCTTTATTTCCGTATTGCCTTCCGGCATAGAGAAAGAATACTTGCCTTCAGCGAAAACATAAGGAACGTCAGTCTCCATTTTTTTGATTGAAAGACTGTCTAATTCATATCCTTCGTCGAAAGAAAGAGAGAAACTGATATTCTCATCTTTTTCAAAGACTGAGGCGGTATTATCAAGACTGAGACTGACATGTTCTCCGACAGTTGTCTTAAGAGTATATCTTCTCGTATGAGAGACCTTGATACTTACAGAGCTATCAGGCATGATGAAATAATATTGATTGTCTTCTTCTTTCACTTCGATGTTTTTGCTGTTCTTATCAAGAACTTCGACGGAAACGAATTTATAAGTGGTATCGGCAATGGTTTTGCTGACAGAGAATACTACCTTATCCCCTAGATGATAATTATCTTTTTTGTTTTTGACAGTGACAGGGAAATAGGCTGAGTCGATATTGACCGAATAGTTTTTCAAAGCAGTGGCCTCTATGGTGATATCATTGTCAGGCATGATGATTTCATACATGCCATCTTTTAATGTACATTCGATATCAACATCTTTGGCCTTGGCACTGATATCGGTCAGTTCGTAACCTTCATCGCAGGTAAAAATCACCTTGATGACATCCTGATAGAAAAAAGAAGTCTTTTCGCTATCGAGACTCAAAGTCACATGTTCGTTGTTTATAAGTCTGACGTTATATAAGATGTTCGTCAGGATGATATCGATTGTCGAATCGATATCAGGCATCGAAAAAGAGTACTTTCCGTTTTCTTTTTCAATTGCGACCGTATTCAATTTAGCGATTATTTCTGTTCCCTTGGGAATCTCGGATGTGATTTCAAATTCAACCTTTTCCCCTACTTCATAGGATGATTTCAATTCTGTATAGGTGATTTTTTCGGGTGTGTTGACTGTCAGTTTTTTAGTGACTGCCAAAGACTGAGAAGACTGACTCTGGGTGGAATCAGAAGAGATTATTGAAGAAGATGATGTAGGGACAGAGGAAGGAATAGAGGAAACAGATGAAAGAGAAGATGGATCTTTGCAGGAAGTCAGACCAATCAGACATAGACTAAAAAGAAATAATGCTTTTTTCATAACAGACCTTTCCTATTTGTTTTGAATTAGATTAAGAGATGACTTTGTACAAGATAAACTAATCGAGTATCAAAAAAGAACCGACCATTCTTCTAGTCAATGAAAGGAAGGGCTGATTTCAGCCCTTCCAATGAGTGCGATTAAGAAAGACTAGGCATCAATAACTTTAGTCAAGGCAGTACCGGAAGAAGTGTAATTTCCTAAGACTGTATCACCGGACTTGATGCTGAAAGCAGAATCTTTTTCTTCGATTGCGTTTCCGGTAGTGAATTCGAAGGTTACTCCTAAGTAGATGACTCCATCGATCATGACGCCATAGGTTCTGACACTGTCGGCAGTTTTGACAACGGAGATGATAATGGTTCCTGAGGTGTTAGAGGCAGAAGCAGTCTTTAACTGTTTTCCAGATATACTTCCTGAAGTATAGGTAGTGCAGTTTTTGCTCATGAAGTAATTGTAACCATCTTTGACAATCCAGGCATCAGTATTATTGGTAGTGATGGTGGTTTTGTCTCCAGTCAAGACGGTGATTCCATTAGTCTCACTGGTCAAAGTCAAGCTGTTTGTATTTGAACCGGTTTCCCAAGTATAGCCATCGCCGTTGATGGTCATCTTGTAGTAATTGGATCCTGCTTTGCATCCCATATACTGCCCTAAGAATTCTTTTCCGGCTAAAGGAGAGACGTAATCGGACTGGACGACTATAACTCCGTCAGTGGCGGAATTCTTGAGGAGCAGGACATATTCGCTGTCTTTGACTAAATCATAGTGGAAATCAGAAGAACCATCAGAGGTTGCCAATACTTTCTTGTTGGCATCATAGAGAGTGGCACTGATAGTCTGGCCCTCTGCACTCGGGGCGAAGTGGAAGTTAGTAGGAGCATCTGCAGTTGGAGTGAAACCATAATATCTTCCTGCAGAAGTAGAATAATAGGTATTGGAACCATTTTTGAATTTGTAGTCTGAAGGAGCTTCAAAGATTTCGCCTTTTTCTACAATCTTACTGGTATAAGAGAAAGAATAGGAACTGGAAGAAGCAGCAGAGGCAGAAGAATAACCGACTTTGATTAGGTAGTACTTTCCAGTCTCAAGCTTAGGCAGAGTGATGACAATGGAAAGTGTAGATCCATAAGAAGTGGTTTCATATCCTTCATAATCAGAATCGGTAGTTCCTTCTTCGGTCTTAGAAACTAATTCAGTACCATTAGGATCAGTGATTGTGATTTGCTTAGCATAGCTGGTGCTGCCGTTATTAAGAGTGATTTGATAGATGGCTTCAGCAGAAGCTTCTAATTTATAGTAGACATACTGGCTTCCGAGCTTAGGAACATTGAAGGAGACATCAGAACCAACAGCACATGGATTGGAAGCAACGGTGCCAGGTTCAGGATCAGCGATGGTGAAATAGACTTTCTTAGTAGCAGTTGAAACGCTGTTTGTGGTGCAAAGAACAATATACTTGTGATTGGCAGTCAAATTAAGAACAGTGGATTCTGTATCAGTTCCAGACAATTTTCCAACTTTAGGTTTTGCTTCGTCAGTGACATCGTATACTTCAAAACTGAAGTAGAGGCTACCGATATTTTCCCCCTTGAAAGAAACAGTCTTATCAGCAGTGGGAGTATAGGTATACATCAGATTCTGATAGCTCTTGTTGCTATAGCGGTCATCGAAAGTGACTTCCTGTTTGGCTCCAAAGGTATATTCTTTGGCGGTATCGACAGTGTCGCCTTCATCAGTCCAGATAGCATAGTCCATAGTTCCATAGGCATACTTGTCTTTGTTATATGAACTTTCATAGGCATCAAGAGAGATGTAGTAGACTTCGTCCTTAGTCATGGCAAGAGAATAGATCCAGGGGTCAGAAGAGGAAATCTGCTGGATGGCAGCTGTATTGGTCATCGAGAATTTTGAAGGACTGGCAATAGCAGTCTTGGCAGAATCATAGAACTTGACTTCAGCATAGCTTGTATAGGTGGTGTTGCTGATAGCTTCATTGATGGTGACCTTGTTGAGACCGAAGTAATAAGTGTCAGTAGCCGGGGCTGTGTATTTGATGAAGTACTTTTCCATACCGATCATCGTTGTGGCGGTGCCAGTATAATCAGCAGCATTCAACAGCAGCGGATCATCGATTGATTTTCCAGCCGGCAGCTCTTCATACTGAGCATAGATATCGGTATCGTTTGTCAGAGCAGTCTCGAAATCAAATTCAGTTCCTTCAGTAGCAGCTGTAAACCAGCCCTTGAAGGCTTTGCCGGCAAGGATAGGATCTCCGATGTCAATGGCTTTATGTCCCTTGATATAGGTTCTTTCATAATCTCCGGTCGTATCCTGACCGCCGATTTTGATTGTTCCTTCACCGATATGATAATTGAAGTCGACAGTCTCGGTATCAGAACAGAAGACATTATCGATGTTAAGACCATTGGTCTTTTCACCGATCAGGGCTGTCCATTCTGCAGTTGTGCCTTCATATTCGACCTTTTCAACTAAATAAGATGAAGCGACAAAACTAGTATCAGTAAGGGCAGTGACTCCTTTTCCTACTTTGACTAAACCGACATTGTGATCGATTGAATCATTGATAGCTGTCAGAGCTGTTGCCTGATAGTCGATAGTCTGAAGAGCATCGACATTGTTGAAGGCCGAAGCTAAAATCGAGGTGAGGTTCTTGGGGAAGGTCAGCTTCTCTAGGACTTTACATCCGGCAAAGCACCATTTGTTGAAGGTTTCGATGGTGTCGGGAAGGACTACTTCTTTCATAGAAGAGCAGTTTTCAAAACCACCGGTACTAGAAGTGGGGTTTCCAATACTGACGACCTTTCCTAAATTGACAGCGACATAGGGAGCAGTCTCATCGATTTTGATATGGTTTGCAGTAACGACAGCCTTTTCTCCCGGAGCGTTTTTGAGAGTATGCCAAGTTCCGGCTTCTTTTTCTGTATCGGTCTGTTCGTATTTGACACCTTCGGACAAGTCTCCGATGACACCTTGGACATTGGCAGTCTGAGCGCAGGTCAAAGCCTCACCGTTGATAGGATTGGCAGTGATTGTCACCGAGGCGACATCAAACCAATGATCTTCGGGAATGTTTCTCAATGTATAGACCATGAAGTAGTGATAGGTTGCGTCTAAAGGAGCAGACCACTTGACATTGTCAGCATCTTTGACTGAGGTATAGACATAATTGACATCCAAAGTCTTTTCTTCCTTGATGACAGTGTCGCCGTTTTTGACGGTTCTCTTGAAAGCAGCGGACTGAAGACCGTTATAGCCTG
>DHDT01000052.1:9598-21416 GCA_002399505.1 Caryophanales bacterium UBA4869
CACTGAAGACCGTTATAGCCTGTGAAGGCAGCGATATAACGGAGACTCTTCTTGCCCTCAGTTCCATCCAGAAGCTGTACACCCATCACGGAATTGAGGGAATCAGTCTCTCCGGCGACTAAACGATGCTGACCGAAGGCGATGCCAGTTCCGATTTCATCGGCGACTGTCATATCGCCCATATCGGTCGGGACTGTTTCTTTTTCAGATACGGTATTGTTGGCACAGCCGGCTAAGCCTGTGACCATCATGGCTAAGGCAAAAAGCTTAGCTGTTTTATTTCTTGTTGACATTTTCCTTTCCCTCCTTAGAAGTCTTCACCAGATCCGTCACCGTCACCGGCTTCTCCGCCTTCGTGGAATTTCTTTTCAACAGGTGTGAAACCTAATTCGGTAGTTCCGATATCGGTATAAGCGGCCGACATGAGAACTCCGTCGTCTTCAGTTGTTCCAGTGACGAAATATAATTTGGCAATGCCGTCTTTAGTGACAGCCATTTCGACAAAAGCAGTCGTATAAGAAGATAAAATGAAATAATTAGTAAAGCAGAGGAGAGCATAATCCATGGATGCTCCTTCAGCCTTTTTAGAGTCATAAAAATCAATTTCGGTCTTTGAATCGTAACCGGCATAACTCCAGTCGGAATTAGAGAGAAGAGTCTTGATGTTATAAAGGGTACTGAAGGAAGTGGCATTGACAGCTTCGCCTTTGGAATTCTTATAATACTCGTCGGTGTAATAACAGGTGGTTTTATCTTCTAATGCATGAACGGGGAATACTTTTCCGTCGGCATACCAAAAATTGTTTTTGCCGCCGTCTGTCATACCTTTTTCATTGACTAGGTTGACATAAGTCTGCGCTCCTGCTTTGGTATTGTATGAGAGATTAAGAGTATAGTTGCCTTCAACGTTGATCTGTTCTTCTGTAAGCTGAGGAATTCCAACCGTAATAGCCAATTTTGCGACTGCCTCTGTGTCTTCGACCGAAGTAGCAACGACATTAGCGGTTCCGATACCGACACCGGTAACGACACCTTCGGCAGTAACCTTTAAAATATCTTGGTCATCGGAAGACTTTTCTACCGACCAGACTACTTCCTGAGCAGTACGGTTCTGGATAGAGGCAGTGACTGTCTGATTACGGCCATAGAGCATTTCAGCTTCACCTTGAATGCTGACAATTGCATCTGGAACTACAGAAGAAGATGTTTCTGAGCTAACAGGAGCAGAAGAAGATGCTTCTGTACTGATAGGAGCAGAAGACTCGGAAGATAGTGAAGAAGCTGGTGTTTTTCCACAAGAAACTAACATCCCTCCGACTAAGGCTAGTAAGAATAATGATTTTCTTTTCATAATCGGCCTCCTTTTGTTTTTCAATTAATATGAATAAAGCCCTTGCTAATCATCTGACAAGGGCTTTAATTCCCTTTTGACGTCTACAGATCGTTTTCGGCTATAGCCTTTTCGACAAAATCAACATTGCCTTTTCCGAAACTGTTATATTCAGTTTCATAGTATTTGTCATTTTCAAATTGAAGTCTGAATGTCACTTTACAGTCTTCGTCTTTGTCTTTGATGTCAGTATTGATTAAAAGATACTGAGTGACTAAGTTGTTTGTTTCGATCATCTCACCTAAGAAATGATTAGTGATGAAATCATCAATGGCGGCCTTGTCGGTGAACTTGATGCTGCCATCATCTTGAACCTTTGCCTTCTGGAAGCTGTTGACGCATTCCATATTGGTGGGATAGTTCATGACTTGGCTGATATCGGTGTAGATCTGAGTGAATGCCGACTGGGCATAGCCAGGATTGTTCGGGTCTTCTCTGGTGATGAGTTTGAAGTTTCCGGATTGGTTATAGAAGAGATAGGTTCCAATGAATACGAGATTTTTCGGTTCTTCTGTGGTACCGACATTGAGAGTGTTGTTGATGGTCATGTAACCTCTCTTGCCATAAGTACCAACTGTAGTAGGATCGATTTTTGAGTATTCATCGGTGAAGTCCGTATAGAAGTACTTGGGAGTGAAGTAATAATATTCATCGATGACATCATCGCTGTTCAAGTCGTTGGAATTGATGTAATTCTTCTTGGCGAAGAGAGAACGTATTCTCTTTTCAGTAGCGGTAGGTTCAAAGGGAGAAGTGGGATTGGCTAAGAAATCATCTAAGAAGGAAAACTCAATTTCGTTGTAACGGCTGATGGAGATAGTTCTGGTGGTTTCTGTGTCCTTGGTTTTGAAGGTGGCAGTGAATTTCAATCCGTTAGGAACAGTGTCATCATTTTTCATTGGGGTGAAGGCTGCAGTCAAAGAAGAGAGGGTGAATACTTTTGATTCATCTAATCCCATCATCTTGAGAAGGACGATGATATTGGTTTTGCCCTTCATGAAATCGACGATTCCCTTATCGTTGACAGTGGCCTTTTCAAGGTCTAAATCGCTAAAGTCAGAGACTAAGAGACGATAATCGTCAATCTTCTCGCCCTTATCATCTGTCAACAGCTCTGAACGAGAGAAGTCTTCTGTTTCACTATTGTAGTCAAACTGTGATACTCCGCCGTTTTCGTTGAGATAGCCGTCGCTTTTATCAGGGGAATAGACATAGTTTTTAGAAAAGTAGTTTGAGAAGGGAAGAACTTTTTCATCGCTGTCAGAAACATAAGATCTGAATTCAGCATCTTTGCTCTGAAGCTTTTCAATAGCGGTCATGGCAGTCAGGGAAACGGGTATGGTGCTAGTGCTTTCACCATTTGAGGAAAAATTTGTCGTTTCACAGCATCCTGCGAGAAGAAGAACGGATAGGACCGAAAGACTCAACTTCTTAAATTTCATTTCTACGCACCTCTTGTAAATTCAACACATTCAGAGAAGTAATTAGGGTCATCTACAGATCCGGTTTCCACATAGGTTCCTAAGACGTCAGTATAAGTGGCTTCCCAAGAATCATTGACAGTGTAGCCAACCATGGCAAACTGAATGGCTTCAGGTTGTCCGTCAACGGCTTCGGCAAAACTCATCTCAGCAGTGTAGGAAGTATCATTGGCTCCGCCTTTCACCTTGATATAGAATTCATGGTTATAGGTCTGCTCGCGATAGTCATAGCCGAATTCATATTTAGTTCCTTTGACAGTGACATATCCATAATAGGAAGTCCTCTCAGAATAATATTTTTCAGAAGTGTCTACCTGGGTGTCAGTCAGGACAACAGAAGCGTTAGCTCCTTCATTATTCCAAGTTCCGACCATGTCGGCTCTGGTATAAGCTGTTTTTAAGAGGAAGACAGTGAAAGTTGAAGGAGTGGCAGTACTTGAATAATGAGAAGTGTTGACAGTCATGGTGATAGACATGCCATCAGTCTTGGCAGTCATATCAGTAGCATCGAAGATGACATCAGTGGCGGAAGGAGTTTTTAATGATTTTCCAAGTGAGACCTTTAATCCAGTAGTTTCGTCAGAGAGCTTGATAGTGGCATCGGCCGGTATTCCGCAGGCGCCCTTGCCATCATCACCCATAGCGGTGAGCTTATAGCGACGGATATGTTTTTCATAGATCAGGGCCTGACCGGATTTCTCGCCGTCATCTTCAAATCCTTCATAGCCATAATCGAGGATGAGATTGAAGTTTCTGACAGGACGGCTGAAGGCGACTGTGCAAGTGACTTTGCCAGTAACGTCCTTGGTGGAAGAATTACTGACAGTCAGTTCACTGGTTCCGGTGCTTTCGGCATTCCATCTGCGGTAGACAGAATCCCATTTGACAACCTCGGTATTGGCACTGGCCTGAATCTTATACTGCCAGTTATCAAGAGCGGTTGTAGGGAGAGCGTTAAGCTTAAGATAGTCAGAAGGATTCTCACCGACATTGACGGTGTTTTCTTGTTCAGTTAAGGCATTAGTGACAGTAGGAGTAAGAGAAGAGATGAAATAAGGTGTCTTGTCAAAAGAATTCAAGTCATCGGCGGCATCACCATAGGTATAGGCAAAGGCAAGCTGCTTGGCAATAGTGCCATCACCAGTCTTTGTAAAAGTTGTAAAGTTAAAATTCTTTTCAGTATAGTGGGTATTTTTGTAGTCGCCATTTAAGACGGCACCGGCTTTATTGAAAGTGAGATGAACGAGATATTCATCGTGATATTTTTCAGTATCAGTGTTGGCAGCGACTGCGGTTGAATCATAAGTGCTTGAAGAAGTGACAGTGGTTGTGAAGGTATCGTCTTTGTTGTCGACTGATTCTACTTTGACACTGGCCTGAACGATCTCATCACCGACTGTCTTCTGAACTCGATAGGCATACATCATATCGAAATCGAGCGAAGTCATGTCATGAGAATAGAGGTTTAAATCAAAGTTGGCGACATTGCCGTTTACAAACTGACGGCCAGTATTGAATTCCTGGTCATCACAGGCAGTGTTAGTGTCTTCATCAGTATCGCTGACCTTATAACGGCCGGAGAATTTCTTTGTGTCATCGCGGCGAGTCTTATCATTAGCATCGTCATTGGCGTGATTTCCTTCAGTATAGGTATCGACGATGGTATAGACACCATCTTTGATTTCCTTATAGACTTCAGCTGTCTTTTCATTGGAGGTCAAGTCCTTGACAGTGGCATAGGATTTATTGTTCTTAAGCTTCTCCCACTCATATTTTTCCTTGCTTAAGGTATTGGAATAAGTGACAGTGTTGACGTTTTCAGGATAAACAGAACAGGCTGACTGGACTTCACCGGCAAACAGGGATTCAAAGGCGGAAGCAGTTTTAGGAAGAGCAGTGACTTCGGTTCTCTTCATATAGCAGGGACGATCGCTATTGGCAGGATCATAGAAGAAATCATATTTGGCACCGCCGGCAATCTTCAGACTGTGTTCAGTGCCTCGGCTGTATTCGACATCAGCAAAGCATTTGGTTCTGTCGACATTCTGAACAGTGAGCTGAGTCTTTATGCCGTCTTTGGTTATGAAATAGGAAAAATTGGCGTCATTGTTTACTTCGACATCACGCGCAACATAGATATTTGTCGCTGAATCTTTGGTGAGAAGAGCGGCGATTTCTCCACTTAAGACTACATCGCCTTTGACATCGAGATTGGCACTGAGTCTGACATCGTGATCAGGCATAGTGAAAACATAGTTGTCACCTGTTTTGTTAATGGCAGTTCCGTTGACAAGGACGGCACCGATTTCATAGCCGGTCTTTGCAACAGCGACAACGGTTACAGTCTCGCCTTCTTTGGCCTTGGTCTTATCAGGGGTCAAGGTATAACGGGAATCAGTAGGTACAACGATCTTGTAGGTTTCGACAACGACTGAGCTTGAACCGGCACCCTGAGAAGAAGTGCCATTGCTGGTATCACCGCTTGTGGCATTTCCAGAACTGTTTGAAGTGGTTCCCTGAGTAGAATTGCTAGGACCGCATCCGACTAAGGCGAGAGCTAATATAGGAAGAAGCAGATTTTTCTTTTTCATAATTTCTTTCTCCAATTTTTTTATTTACTTTACTTCGACGAAGAAACTGACTATTTGACTTTTCGTATAGACGTTGACTGTGCTTCCAGTGGCATACATGAACATGCTGGTGAGTAGAAGAGGAGCCTTGCTGTCATCCATGGTGATTGTAAGTTCATATCCCCACATATCCCGATTGAGTTGAAGTTCTTCGTTAACTTTGTAGGTGAAGGACATGGCATCATATTTTAGAGTGCCTTCCTGTCCGACGATGAATCCGGCAGTTGCTGAGGAGAAAGTTAGCTGATAGTTATCATAACTAGACCAGGAAGCATCATAGTATCTGACATCATTGACGATATAATTAGTCAATTCTGTTGGAGCGAGAGCTTCTTTGACGTTGATTGCGGTTCGATACAGCATCGTTCCCTCGCTGTCTTTGACAACCAGGATGGTTCCGCCTACTTCTAGGCATTTAAGTGTGAAGCCACTAGCCAGATCGCCTTCAAAGGTAGCGATTTTCGGATTGGACATGGTGACTGTCACTTCATCATTAGGAGCATTGTCAGCTTTGATGGTACAGCCGTATTCTTTTCCTTTGATGACACATTTGACGATGCTAAGATCGCTCAGTACTCCGGAAACTGACACTCCTTTATCCGTATATTCGTTGGTGCTTGCAAATTGCGGTGCTTCAGAAGAAGAAACAGAAGAGGAAGCGATAGATGAAGAAGTTTGTTCTGAGGTCGGATTAGAAGTGGAACTTTCGTTAGTTGGTCCACAGCCCACAATTGCAAAGGAAAGCAACAACATTCCTAATAAGCCTTTTTTCATATATAATTCTCCCCTTTCAATGGTTGACAATGAGACGCCATAATAAATGTGTGCCTCATATGGAGAATATTTTATTATTTAATTTCATTATGTCCTAAAAAAGCGGTGAACTCTTTTTTAAGGGCTAAGTGTAAAAAAGCCTACAAAATAGGGGTATTTTAGGTATTTGCCGTCACTATAAAACCGCTTACAATTTTAATTGAAAATAGCATCGATATTTTTAATGCCAATTACCCATTTTACATAGATATAAAATTGTATAGACAGTTAATACAAACAATTCCCTTGTTTCTAAACTACCCACATGGTAAAATATCTGTCGCGCGTATTTTTATATATAAATAAGGATAGACGCAAGTAACCATAGATGTGAATCTTGTCGACAAGTCCTCTATGCCCAACTCTTCTTCAGTTGTGGCACGTAATTGGCCAGCTACGCCTAGCATATTGGGTTGACATCTCGAAGCATCTAGAAGTTTAACAAAAAGGAGGCTCAAACATGAGCGAAGAAGAAAAGAAGGCTGTTGAAGCTGGTGCCGTCAAGGAAGAAGCTGCTAAGACTGATGTCATGGCTGCTACTGTCCACTCTGCCGATGATCCGGTAGTCAATCCTAAGACTTTATTAGATGCCGGATGCCATTTTGGACATCGTGCTTCTCGTTGGAATCCTAAGATGAAGCAGTTCATCTACGGAAAGAGAAACAATCTTCATATTATCGATCTCAACAAGTCTGCCATGCAGATGCAGACTGCTTATCAGGCTTTAAAGGGTATTGTCAACAAGGGCGGCAAGGTTCTCTTCATCGGAACCAAGGCCTATGCTCAGAAGGCAATCCAGGAAGAAGCCATCCGTTCCGGTTCTTTCTATGTCTCTCACAGATGGTTAGGCGGAACCTTAACTAATTTCCACACTATCTGCAAACGTATCGGACTTCTCAAGTCTATCGAACAGAAGGAACTTTCCGGTGAATTAGAGAAGCTTCCCAAGAAGGAAATCGCTGAACAGATCAAGCTCAAGAACAAACTTGCTCAGAACCTCGAAGGCATCAAGGAAATCAGACTTCTTCCTAATGCTATCGTCGTCGTCGATCCTAAGGCTGAACACAATGCCATCGCCGAAGCCAGAAATCTTCACATCCCTGTCTTCGCTTTAGGTGATACCAATACCGATCCTGCTCTCATCGACTATCTGATCACTGCCAATGATGATGGAGAAGCTTCCATCCGTATCATTGTCGGCTTATTGGCTGATGCTGTTGTCGAAGGCAAGGGCGGTGAACCTTTATATGCTTACAAGGACAGCGCTGCTGCTACTCAGACTATGTCCGAGATGCTCAAGGGTGTTGATTCCAATGAACAGATCAAGTCCATCCGTGCCAAGCTTCGTGATGATGCTATCGCTATGCGTAAGGCCAGCAAGGGCCGTGCCAGAAGAAAGTTCATCAAGAAGGACTTCCATCGTTTCGGAAACAAGCCTACTCAGCCTAGAACTGAGAACGGAAATTCCGCTTCCAATGCCCAGCCTGTCTCTCAGGATAAGACTGCCGTCAAAACTGAGGAGTCCAAGTAAATGAGTGAACTGATCGACCTTATCAAGCAGCTCCGTGAGCGTACCGGTGCTGGTCTCATGGATTGCAAGAAAGCTCTTCTTGCCAATGACAACGATATTTCCAAAGCCTCCACTTGGCTTCGTGAGAAGGGTATCGCCAAACAAGAGCAGAAGGCCGCTACCAGAATTGCTGCCGAAGGTGTTGCCTGGGTTGTAACTGAGGGTGACAGAGCCGCTGTCATCGAAATCAATTGCGAGACTGATTTCGTTGCCAACTCTGATCCTTTCAGAGAACTTGTTAAGACTGTAGCCGGTGTCATCCTTCGTGATGAACCTGCTGATATGGATACTGCTATCGTCGCCAAAGACGAAAATGGCAAGACCATCAAGGACCTCTTTGTCGATGCTGGTATCAAGTTAGGCGAAAAGCTTGACTTCAGAAGATTTGTCATCGTTCACAAGAACGCTGATGAACATTTCGGACCTTACATCCACATGAAGGGCAAGATTGCCGTCTTGGCAGTTGTCAAGGGCGGAGATGATGAAATCGCCAATGGTATCGCCTTGAATATCTGCTCCTGCAATCCTTCTTATATCGCTGAGTCTGATATCCCCGGTGATGTCATCGCTCGTGAAACTGAGATTGAAAAAGAAGCCAGCAAGAACGATCCTGCTTTCGCCAAGAAGCCTGAAGCCATCCAGAACAAGATTATCGAAGGACGTGTCAGAAAGAATCTCTGCGACAATGTTCTCGACGATGAACTCTATGTTCTTGATCAGGAAAAGAAGGTCAAGGATGTTCTTAAGTCCTCTGATGCTTCTGTAACTAGCTTTGTCCGTTATGCTGTCGGCGAAGGTATTGAGAAGCGTAAAGACGATTTTGCTGCCGAAGTTGCCAGCCAAGTCAAGTAATTCTTTGATATTTGTCAAAAAAGGCACCCTTCACGGGGTGCCTTTATTCTAGAATATTAATAACGGAGGATGGTTTATGGAAACTAAGTACAAAAGAATATTGCTGAAGATATCCGGTGAAGCACTTGAAGACAAGAACCTTCATCAGCCCTATGATGAAAAGACCTTAGGCTCTATCTGCTCTATTGTCAAACAGATTACTGAGATGGGAACGGAAGTTGCCATGGTAGTCGGAGGTGGCAATATCTGGAGAGGCAATATGGCTGAGTCTCTTGGCATCGAGCATGCCTCAGGCGATTATATGGGGATGTTGGCTACTATCATGAATGCGATGGCTCTGCAGTCTTTCTTTGAAAATCATGGCTTAGTCACCAGAGTTATGAGTGCTCTTCCTGTCAATGCCTGCTGTGAGACCTATATCAGAAGAAAAGCCATTCGTCATCTTGAGAAGAAGAGAGTTGTCATCTTTGCAGCCGGTGTCGGAAGTCCTTTCTTCACTACTGATACTGCTGCTGCCTTGCGAGCTAAGGAAATCGGAGCAGACGGTATCTTCATGGGAAAGAACGGCGTAGAAGGTGTCTATGATGATGATCCCAGAAAGAATCCTAATGCCAAGCTCATCAAGAAGATCACTTATCAGGAAATCTTAGCTAAGGGACTGAAGATCATGGATAACACTGCCGTCGGTCTTCTTCTCGATTCCAGTGTTCAGATCCGTGTCTTCAATATGAATGACCCCACCAATGCCATCAGAGTTCTCAAGGGCGAAGATATCGGAACTGTCATCAGCCACTGAATCTATCCTCTTTATTAATCTTTGCTTTGCTAGTAGAATATATATTACATAAATAAATTGGAGGAAATCATTATGGATACTTTACAAGAATGTGTTGATAAAATGGACAAGACTATCATCAGTCTCAAAGAGTCCTTACAGACTTTAAGAGCCGGTAGAGTCAGCGCCGCACTTTTAGACAAAGTCTCGGTCAGCTATTATGGGGAGAATACTCCTTTGAAGCATCTGGCTTCTATCAGTGTCGTTTCTGCCACTGATATTCAAATCAAGCCTTTTGACCCTTCTATTCAGAAGGATGTCTTAGGCGGAATCAACAAGGCCGACTTAGGTGCTAACGCTGTCGTCAATGGCGGTGCCATCATTCTCAAGTTCCCCACTCCCAGCGAAGACAGACGTCAGGAACTCATCAAGCAGGCTAAGAAGTACGGAGAAGACGGCAAAGTCGCTATCAGAAACATCCGCAAGGATTTCAATAACAAAGCCAAGAAAGATGACACTCTTTCTGAAGATATGCAGCATGATCTTTTAGACAACATTCAGACTGCCACCGATAAGCACATTGCTGAAATCGACAAAGTCTTAGTTAATAAGATCAACGATATCGAGACTATCTAATGGCTGAGACTGTGGATTCTCAAATCAAAAATCTTCGCCATATCGCTTTTATCATGGACGGAAACGGACGTTGGGCCAAGAAAAGGCTTCTTCCCCGTTCAGCCGGACATAAAGCCGGTGTCAAAAGAATCAAAGAAATCATCACTTCCTGCTACGATGATTACGGCATCTACTGTGCGACTCTTTTCACTTTCTCGACTGAAAACTGGAATCGACCTCAGGATGAGATCGATACTCTTTTCCAGTTGCTGAAACTTTTCTTTACTCAGGAAATTGACTATTTCATGAAGAGAGGCACGAGAATCAAGGTTCTCGGAGATCTTTCTGATAAGAGAATTCCTCAGGATGTCTTAGATGTCATCAATGACTCTGTGAATAGAACGGCACACAATGATAAGAACGTTTTTAATGTTCTTTTCAATTACGGCGGTCGTTACGATATTCTCAATGCGACTAAAAAGCTCTGCTCTTTAGCTAAAGCCGGCAAGATTGATCCTTCCAAGATCACGGAGAAGGATTTTGAAAACGAGCTTCTGACAGAAGATCTGTCAGATGTCGATCTTCTCGTGAGAACTTCCGGCGAAGAACGTATATCCAACTGTCTTCTTTACCAGATTGCCTATTCGGAATTTGTATTTACAAATACCTTCTGGCCTGATTTCGACAAAAAAGAACTTGGTCGCTGCATAGATGAATACAAACACCGCAATCGTCGTTTCGGGACTATCAAATAAACATAGATATGATCAATAAATTAAGCCTGTCATCCAAACACAGCATGTGGACTAGGATCCTTACGGGATTCATTCTTTTGGGAATCATGATTCCCTGCACTGCTTTAGGTAATTGGGCTTTCTTTGTGATGATTGCCCTGTTTGCCGTTATCGGCATAAGCGAAATACTTCGAGCTCCGGGACCGACCAGATACAATTTCATTGTCAAACTGGTCGTCTATCTATTCGTACTCTCTTTTATCTTCTGGACTTTCGTCAAGAGCTGGATTGGGAATCCTAATCCCTTCAATGGAACGGACGGGTTTTATCTCAGTGATATCTTTGTCTCCATTTTAGGAATCATTCTCTATGCCCTCTGTCTGTTCCTCATTGCCATCATCACTCCTAAAGTACAACTCTCTGATGTCACTTATTTATTCACTGTTGGTATTATCTTTGCTCTTGGTTTCCAGGGAATGCTCTTCTTAAGACTGTTTCCCAATTCTATGGGTATTGTCAAAAATGGTTCTACTGCCTTAATTCCTTCCTGGAACGACAGTTCTATTACAATCAATCATTATTTCTTTGAATATTACAAACACTTCAATCTTAATCAGTCTCTGAATTCCTGTCTTCTTTTCATCTTTATGATTATCGGAACTTGGGGAAGCGATGTCGGAGCTTACTTTGTCGGCATGCTCTTTGGACGTCATCGGATGAATCCCAGAATTTCTCCTCACAAGACTTGGGAAGGCTTCTTCGGAGGCATGTTCTTTTCCATATTGGCCTCTTTGGGTTTTGCCGCTATCTGCGAATACTGTTTTCATTCTCCGCTGGTTCCCGGCCTCGTTCAGTTTGAGCATTCTGATCTTCTTGCCAGTATCGGTGTTTTCAACGGGTCGGCCTGGCCCTTTATTTCTTTCCTGGCTTTCCTGATGCCGATTGTCGGAAATATCGG
>DHDT01000052.1:21511-33077 GCA_002399505.1 Caryophanales bacterium UBA4869
CCGATTGTCGGAAATATCGGCGGCTTCCTCTTCTCTTTGGTGAAGAGACAGTTTGGAATCAAGGATTTCGGTTTCATCTTCCCAGGTCACGGCGGAATCATCGACCGATTTGACAGTGTCATGACTAATTCCATTGTCATGAGCATTATTATTCTTCTGACTGCTAACGGATGGAATTTCCTGATATGAGAGAAAACATAATCGTTTTAGGAGCCACAGGCTCTATCGGTCTTCAATGTCTTTCTATTCTCCGCTATTCTTTTGATTATCGTCTTGTCGGTGTCTCTCTTAACAGTCACATCGAAAAAATAGAACCGGAGCTTCTTTATTTCGATTCTTTGAAATTTGTCGCTATCGCTGATATTGAAAAGGCCAAGGAGTTTAAAGCCAAGCATCCTTCTCTTATAGTCTTTAGCGGTGATGACTGCAATGTTCTGCTTCTGAAAGAACTGAATAAGGCGACAGTCTTTAATTCTCTTCTTGGAAACTGCGGATTGGTTCCCTCACTTCTGGCTCTCAGACAGAACCAAGATCTTCTCCTTGCCAACAAGGAGACATTGGTTATCGGGTCCTCTCTTGTCAAGAAAGAGATGAAGACATCTAAATCCCATCTCTATCCTGTCGACAGCGAACACGTCGCCTTAGCTAAACTTCTTAAGACTGCCAAAGAAAAAGGCATCAGAAAAAGAGATATCACCTCTCTTGTCGTCACGGCAAGCGGTGGATCTCTCAGAGACAAGAAGATAAGTGAACTAGATGACGTCAAACCGGAAGAAGTGCTCCGGCATCCTACCTGGCATATGGGCTCGAAGATCACTGTTGACAGTGCGACTCTTGTCAACAAGGGCTATGAAGTGATCGAAGCCAGTGTTCTCTTTGATTTTCCTCTTTCTAAAGTAGGTGCCATCATCTGCCGAGAATCCCTGGTTCACGCCCTTATCAAATATATTGATAAGAATGGAAAAGAACAGACGCTTCTAGAATATTCTCCCTGCGATATGAAAGTGGCAATAAGTTATGCCTTATCTAAAGGAAAACTTGAAACCCATCTAAACAGCTTAGACGACGTCAAAGACATTGAGGCTCTCCACTTTGGCAAAATAGAAGATGACTTCTATCCTCTGTTTCAAAACACTATCAATCAATATAAGAAGAACGGCAATGTCGGCATGATATTCTATAATGCCGTCGATACTCTGGCTATTGAAAAATTCCTGCAGGGCGAAATACCATTCTCTTATATCAGGACTGCTCTTCGCTATTTGTATGAAGAAGGACCAAAGCTTCCCACTTTGTCTGAAGCAAACCTTCTTGATATCGAAGAGGAAAGCCGACAATATGCCAAGCAGATTATGATCCGTGCAAAGCTGCTCTTAAGGAGGTAACTTATGCAAGTCTGGCAAACTATCTTAAATGTGATAATCTTCATCCTCTGTTTATCCTTTGTCGTCTGTATCCATGAACTTGGCCATTTTACTGTTGCCAAGATCTGCAAAGTATACTGCTTTGAATTTTCCATTGGATTCGGGCCTGCTCTTTTCAAGCACAAATTCAAACACAAGGTCAAGAAAAACGAAAAGGGCCTTCCTTCTGATGCCGAAAGCGTCACAGCGGCCGACGAAGAAGGAAACCCATTAGAAGTCCTCTCAGTTGATTCCACTAAGGCTCCTGATAAAAACGGACGTGTCGAAGGCGAGACCGCCTTTGTCATCCGCGCCTTACCCTTAGGCGGATACGTGTCGATGGCCGGAGAAGAGACTGACGGA
Source organism: Caryophanales bacterium UBA4869 (assembly GCA_002399505.1). Taxonomy (GTDB): domain Bacteria; phylum Bacillota_I; class Bacilli_A; order RFN20; family CAG-288; genus Enterosoma. The sequence continues at coordinate 23,278 of DHDT01000052.1, forward strand.
GAAGAAGGCATCCTTGTTCCTAAGAACAGAACTATCGGCGGCATCAATCACTTCAAACAGATCTGTATCATGCTAGCCGGAATCACGATGAACTTCATTCTGGCTTTTATCCTTTTCTTGGCTGATTTCACCTTCTGCCCTCAGACTATGGCTCATGCTGACAGCAATGCCATCAATGTGGCTTCTTCGACTGACACTGTCAAATATGCCGCCAGTGAAGCCGGACTGAAGACCGGTGACAAGATCTTGACCCTCTATCAGAAATATGAGGGACTGACTGACAAGAACAACAATCCTGTCTCATTCGAATTCCCTTCAGCAGATGACAGAAATACTATCACCTCCTATCAGTCATTCACTACTGGAAGCACTTCGGGAACATATGATGAACTGGAGCATTCCTCTATCGCCTATGCCTCACAGGACGTCATCGCCAGGAACTTCGACGACAAAATCACTGATATGGAAGCCTATAAGGATTATTTAGCCAATAGCAATTCGACTAGAACATTCTATATCACTTATGAAGACTTAGAAGGAAACACTAAGACTTTGGCTCCTGTCAAAGTCAAGGCCTCTGAAGTCAAGAGCAATGACACGCTCTACTATGTCTTCGAGAAACTTGGAATCAGCGTCTATACCAGTCAGTTCTACTTCTCGGCTGGAGAAGCCTGGGGACAGGCCGGAAATACCTTTGGCAATCTCTTCACCGGAATCTATAAGGCCTTAGGCGGACTGTTCACGCCGGAAGGCTGGCAGAATGTCGGCGGTATCGTCAGTGTCTATCGTATGTCGGCTCAGGGCACGACCTCAGGCTCAGCGGGTTACTTCCTCCTTCTCTGGGGCTACATCTCCCTGAACTTAGGATGCTTCAACCTTCTTCCATTCCCCGGACTTGACGGCTGGCAGACTCTCATTTCTCTCCTTGAATCCATCTTCAGAAAGAAGTTCTCCGACAAGTTCAAGAATATCGCCAACAACGTCGGTCTTATCGTCATGCTGGCTTTGGCCGTACTTCTAGTCGTCAAGGACTTCGTCATACCTCTTTAAAAAATACAGACATCAAAAAACCGGAGATTGATGAAGTCTCCGGTTTTTTCATGCCCTACTTGATATCGATATAGGACTCTTCTTCTTCGGCCTTCTTAGGGACGAAGACTCTGAGGATTCCACTGTTTAAAGAAGCATTGATATCAGTCTTCTTGATGTTGTCTCCAACATAGAAGCTTCTCGAATAGGAGCCATAGAATCTTTCGTTATGGACATATTTTCCTTTGACATCTTTGCTGTCTTCTTTATTGGTAGTGGCAGTGATATTCAAGTAGCCGTCTTTCAGGCCGATCTTGATATCTTTTTTATCGACACCCGGAAGTTCGACATCGAGACGGTAATCGTTGCCTTCATCCTTGATGTCAGTCTTCATGAGAGTGGACATCGGTTTGAATTCAGGAAGGAAGTCGTCACGGAAGAGATCGAAGAAAGGATGAGAGAAGCCTACCTGGCATTCGTCCTTCTTTTCTTTAGTTTCTTTGCTGACGTTCTCGTTAGCCTTCATCTCAGAACTTTTCTTTTCAATCATAATATCAACCTCCGTTTTTATTTATCTTAGCACTCGCATATCTCAAGTGCTAAATATAGTATAAACTAAAATTAGCAGTTTTCAAGTGTTAGTGCTAACTTTTTTAGTTGTTATTCTAAAACACTAGTATATAAGGCACTTTTTCAGTAAAATATTTTTAAAGCAATCAATGATGACAATCTTTTTCAGTTTCTTTAATAATTCTGAGATTAAAAGCCTATAATTAATAGCGACTAGATATGGATATATAATATGACATTTAAAAACAGAACTTTCTCTGGCGATAATCCGCCTAAGCTGACGGTCAGGACCTATGAGTTTATCTCCGTTTTCCGTGATGGCCTGTTTGAATTTTTCTCTCTTTTTATGCTTTTGTATGTTCAATTGGCCAGTCCGATTGCCGGAACTCCTTCCTCTTCCTATATTCCGATGTTTCTGACAATCACTCTTTCCTTGGTGGGTGCTCGTATCTTAGCCGCTTTTACCTGGACTTTTTCAAGCCATTTCCTGTCAGTCGGAAAATTTAAATATGGCCGTTATAGGATGTGCAATCTTATCGGTCTGATCGGATCTACTTTTTTCTTTCTCCTGGTTTTCTTTGTCGCTCCCTTGGTATCAGGCTGGGCTTATGTGGCTTTGTTTGTCATCTTCTATACTCTCATGGAGTGCTCTTATTCTATCGAAGACATCGCTTATTGGTCTTTTATCAATACCTTGACTTCTGACGAAAACAGAAAGAGCAAAATCGCTTCAGTCATGAATCTTTTTGTCGCTATCGGAACTTACGGCGTTGCCTCTATTGCACCGGCTGTCACTGCCGGAAATGCCAAGATGAACCTGACGATATTAGCTATGGTTCTTCTGAGTCTTGATTTCATCGCTGAAATCTTTTTTATCGTCACTATGAGTGAGAGACAGGAACCGGAGATCTCTCAATTGCAGAAGAAGACCAATATCTTCGAACCGATGAGAATCCTGTTCTCTGACAAACAGATATTGGTGACGACTCTTTGCGTATTTCTTCTCTTTTTAGCCCAGGATTGCCTCATCGGTAATTCTTCAACCTATTTTTTCTATGAATATGGCTATGGGAGCTTTGGAACTGACGGCTACGGAAATAGTCTTTTCCCGGGCGGCGTTGTTTCCTTTATTTTCACCATCTGCTTTGGTTTAGGCATCGCCATAAGTCAGATATTCTATCCGCTTCTGGCTAAGAAGATGACGAAGAAGTATCTTCTTGTCATGACTTTGGGTATTCTGGTATTTACCTATGTCTACCTGTTTGTTTTCGGATTCAAAAGCGGAAACGAAATCGGATTGTTTGTCACAGCTTTCGTTTTGGCTTTTGCCCATGGTCTTACCTATATGGCTATGACGATGAATTCTTTTGATCTGTCCGAATATTATGAGTATAAGAATCACGAAGACAAGAATGCACCGGTTCAGTCTCTCAAGGCCTTTGCCGTTATCTCTGCTAATGGCGTGCAGACTGGTATCTTCTATGCCTTCTTGGCTATGGCCGGTTTAGTGAATCTCAATTCCACAGTGGCACAGCTAGAAGCCGACAATGCTGCAAATCCCGGTATCCTGGATTTTATCGCCAATGTAAACAATACTATTCATTCGACTCAGGGAGTAAACGAGAGTCTGACCGTCTATCGTTTCGGTCTTACTTTATTCCCACTCCTGATTACAGCTGCCGCGATTCTTCTCACTATCTTTGTTGTCAGCGTCAATGACGAAAAGAAATTTGCTCTGATGACTCAGCAAGTCAATAAGGAAAGGGAGAACAGACTAAAGGAGTCTTCCAAGTAAGACAAGCTCAGTTAAAAAATCAAGTTGTTTATTGGTACTATACTTAATCGGCATTTCCCATTACAATGGATAAGAATGGAGACAGATAATGGACAAACTTCTGCAAAGATTTCTGCTTAAAATTGGTATTAAGGACTGTTCTCCTTTTGAAGAAGGATCCTTCACCAATCTTTCCAATGACAGCGCAAATAACAGATTGACGGCTACTATTCACTTCCCTTCCTATCTTGACTGCAAGTCTTACAATACCCTTTTTGATACCATCAATGAATTCACTTCTCATGGTGGGTTCAGCATGAGACTTTCTTTTAACTACACAGATGAAAAAAGCAATTTCCCAAGACTTTTAGAAGAATTCAAAGAAGAGAACAATGTAGAGATGTCCAATGATATCCGCTACTTCGATGATTCCTTTAAAGTTCTTTTTTATTATGATGATCCTTCTATGGCTCCTCTTTTGGATGAAGAAGCCAGAAAACTGAAAGATTTTCTCGACTCTATTTCTTCTTCTTATAAGATCCTTACTCAGGAAAGAGTCTATATCGACAATGATTTTGCCGAAAAGAGAGATGACCAGTATAAGCAGGTGAGCGAGAAAGCGGCTGAAAAAATATTCAAGCAGAAAGAAATCGACTCTACTTATCAGCCCTGCCGTCTCAAAGATATCGAAAACTTCCGTATGGTACGGGTGGAAGGGACAATCTTCAAGATCGAAGACCGAAAGACCAGAAAGAACACCACCATCAGAAAAATAGAATATACGGATGGATCTGATTCCATCAGTTCTTCTCTTTTTGAAAACAAGAGAATGACTATGAAGGATATCAACCAGTATGTTCCCGGTGTGAAAATCAAAGTCGAAGGCTATCCTGAGCACGACGAATACGCTCATGGCAATCTGGTCATCAAGATCGATAAAATCGAGAAGACCGAACCTGACCCTTTGAGACAGGATACCTATCCGAGAAAAAGAGTCGAACTTCATCTTCATACCAAGATGTCAGCTTTTGATGGTCTGGCTACCATGTCTGATTATGCAAAGGCCGCTAAAAGATACGGGCATAAAGCTATTGCCATAACCGATCATGGTGTCTGTCAGGGTTTCCCGGAAGCTCAGAAAGCCGGAAAGAAGAACGGTATCAAGATTATCTATGGAACTGAGTTCTATACAATTGATGATACTCCCAATTATATCTTCAATCCTTCTAAAGCCATCTTAGGAAAATCTAAGTATGTTGTCTTTGATTTGGAAACCACCGGCTTATCGGCCAGATACGATAGAATCATTGAATTCGGTGCCGTCAGAATCGATTCCAACGGACAGATTGAAGACGAGATTGATTTCTTCATCAATCCGAAAATGAAACTGTCTCCTCTTTCCTTCTCTGTTCAGGTTTCTCATATTTCACAGGAACAGGTCGATAGCGGAAGAAACATCAGTCAGGCTCTTAAAGACATCAAGGATTTCTTCCAAGATGCGATTTTAGTCGGTCATAACGTCGCTTTTGATTACGGCTTCCTCAACGAGGCTTTGAGAAATAACGGCATGGAGACTATAAAGAACCCAGTCATCGATACTCTTCCTCTTTCCCGTTATCTTTTCCCGGAGAAGAAGAGCCATACCGAAGGAAGTCTGGCCCGTGAACTGGAAGTCGAATTTGATGACAGTGCCGCTCATAGAGCCAACTATGATGCCGCTACTTTAAGCAAGATGTTTGAAATCATGCTTTCTATGATGACAAACGGAAAACCTGAAATAACTCATGAGGATTTAGGCAAACTTCCTGTCAATGAGGCTATGATGAAGACTATGCACCCTTATCATACAGTTGGCTTAGTCAAGAATATGGCCGGTTTAAAAGACCTTTATAAGATCATCTCTGAGTCTCATATCAATCACATGTCTTCGAACAACATTCCTCTTGTCCCTAAGAGCTATTTAGCCACTATGAGAGACAATCTGCTATTAGGTTCAGCTTGTCTTAACGGCGAAGTTTTTGAAAAGGCCATGACTAAGTCTGAAGAAGATCTGAAAGAAGAAATCGCCTTCTATGATTATATTGAAGTTCAGCCACCGGAAAACTATATCTACCTTGTCAATAACGGCACTCTTCATGATCAAGAGGAAGTCACTAAGATCCTTACTGATTTGATTCATACTGCCAAAGATATGGGGAAGACTGTCTGTGCTACGGGTGACTGCCACTATCTTAATCCGGAAGACAAAATCTACCGGGATGTCTTCATATCTTCCAAAGGTCTCAAAGGTGCCCGCCACCCTTTAAATCTTGCTCCTTATGATCACGCCTCTCAAGAAGTAAAGAATGCCTGGTATAAGAATCCTCTTCCTAATCCCAATCAGCATTTCAGAACCACGGATGAGATGATGAACTGCTTCTCCTTCCTCAACGACAAAGAGCTGGAAGAAGAAATCGTCATCGACAACACTAATAAGATTGCCGATATGATAGCGGCTGATATCAAACCGACAAAAGACGGCTTATATCCGCCTATTATGCCTGGCTGCGAACAGGCTTTGACTGACTTAGTCTATAAGACAGCCAAGGAGACATACGGAGATCCGATACCCGATATCATCAAAGAGAGATTAGACGCTGAACTTCATGGTATTGTCTCAAATGGCTACGCTGTCATTTACTGGATATCATCGCTTTTAGTCCGCTGGTCCAATAAGAACGGATATATGATTGGTTCGAGAGGATCAGTCGGCTCTTCTTTAGTCGCTACGATGTCTGGCATCACGGAAGTCAATCCTCTTCCTCCTTATTATCTGTGCCCGAAGTGCAAGCATCTCGAATGGGCCGACCCTAACAAATATGAATCGGGATTTGATCTTCCTGATAAGGAGTGCCCTCATTGCCATACTAAGATGGTTGCCGATGGTCACAATATTCCTTTCGCCACCTTCCTAGGCTTCCACGCTGAAAAGGTACCTGATATCGATTTGAACTTCCCGTCTGATTTCCAAAGCATTGCCCACGAATATATGCAGACTGGAATCTTAGGCAAGAACACGGTCTATAAGGCCGGTACTGTTCAGACGACCCAGGACAAGAACGCAAGAGGCTACGTATTAGGGTATCTTGAATCTTTAGGAAAAGATGCTACTAAGATAAGAGACGCTGAAATAGATAGAATTGCATCAGGATGTGTTGATGTCAAGAGGACGACTGGTCAGCATCCAGGCGGTGTCATCGTCATTCCTTCCAATATGGAAGTGTATGATTTCACTCCTGTTCAATATCCGGCCGGCGATACTGATTCCACTTGGAAGACTACGCATTACGACTTCCACGCCATTCACGACAACGTCCTGAAGTTCGATATGTTAGGACATGTCGACCCCCAGGCCGTCAAGATGCAATGCGACATGTGCGGGATTCCTTTCAGCGAACTTAGGGAGGAAATTCCCTTTAACGATCCTAAAGTCATTTCTCTCTTCTGGTCAGCGGATTCTCTTAACCTCAAAAAGAATGTTCTCAAGCAGGAAACCGGTGCTTTAGGTCTTCCTGAGTTTGGTACGGAGACTGGAAGAAGAACTCTACTTGAAACCAACCCTCGCTGCTTTGGCGACTTGGCCCGTATTTCCGGTCTTTCCCATGGTACTGATGTCTTTAAGGGAAACGCTGAGGATCTGATTGTCAAAGAAGGCATGACCCTTCGTGATGTCATCGCCTGCCGTGACGACATCATGGTCGGTCTTCATCAGCAATACGGACTTGATTACAATGACACTTTCCAGATAATGGAAATTGTCAGAAAAGGCAACTTCACTGCCCCGGGATTTGAAGAAAAACGCGCTAAGTATACGGCGATGATGAAAGAACACAAGGTACCGGATTATTACATCCGCTCTTGTGAAAAGATCAAATACATGTTCCCTCGCGGACATGCAATCGCCTACGTCATGCAGGCTGTCCGCTGTGCCTGGTTCAAGGTCTATCATCCTCTTGAGTACTATGCAACTTACTTCACCCTGCGCTGTGATGCCTATGATATTGTCACCATGATCAAGGGCTTGAATGCCTGTATGAACAAACTGACTGATATCAAAGACCGTTTAGCAAGTCACCAGTTAGTTGAAACCAAAGAGCAGTCTTTGATCAACGCCTATGAACAGACGATTGAAATGAATGACCGCGGATATGGATTTGAAAACCTGTCGGTCTCTAAATCGATGTCTTCCAAATTCATTGTCGATAAGAATACCCATAAGATCTTACCTCCCTTCAGCTGTATTGACGGCGTTGGTTCAAGCGTCGGTGATCAGATTATCAAAGCCAGAGAAGAACAGCCCTTCACTTCAGTCGAAGACCTCAAGATCAGAGGACACGTATCTGATAAGATGGTTGCGATACTCCGTTCGATGAATGCTCTTGATGATTTGCCTGATTCGAATCAGCTGACGTTGTTTTGATCAAATGAAAACAAGTTTGTCCTCTCGAGAACAAACTTGTTTTTTTATAATTTAGACTGTGTGGAAGAGGAGATCCCCGTAACTTGGAACTGGCCAATAGTCTTTCGAAACCAGCAGTTCTAACTGGTCGATTGGATCACGGAGTGCTTTCATGGCCGGAAGAAGAACGTCTTTGGCTTTGGCTGCCAATTCACGTCCTTTATAGGGAGCCATTTCCCTGATCAGGTCATCAAGGGCGTTAGTTGCGATAGTCGCCTTATCAAGAAGGGAGATTATGTCCTTCATGGTTTTGACCGTGGAGCCAGGAAGTTCCAGACCGCATTCCTTTAGTTCTTTTCCTTCCTTTGCCAAAGCGGAAAGATAAGAATTGATGGCAGGCAGGAACTGCTTATGAGCCATATGAGACATAGTCTTGGAGTCGATCATGGCAAAGTTTGCAAAGCTGTCATATTTGATCGATATTCTTGATTTGAGCTCAGTTGGGCTTAAGACTTTGCTCTCTAAGAACAATTCCGTTACTTTATCAGTCTGAATGGCATCAGCGGCATCGACAGTAGTCGGAAGGTTAGGAAGTCCTCTTCTTTCGGCTTCTTTCAGCCATTCCTTGGAATAACCGTCCCCGTTGAAGATTATTCTCTGATGATCAGTGAGACCTTTCTTGATCCATTCATTGATGCTCTCTTTTGGATTCTCGGATTTCTCGATGGTATCTGAGAAATCTTTTAATTCCTTGGCTACGATGGTGTTTAAAGCCGTATTTGGTTCGGCGATGTTCTGTTCGCTTCCGACCATACGGAACTCGAATCTGTTGCCGGTGAAGGCAAAAGGCGAAGTTCTGTTTCGGTCAGTCGTATCCATAGGAAGACCGGGAAGAGTCTTGGCACCTGTTCGTAAAAGACTGTTTTTTCTGACATTAGTCAAAGGACCGGCATTGATGATGCTGTTGACGACTTCGTTAAGTTCATCTCCTAAGAAGATGGAGATGATAGCCGGCGGAGCCTCATTGGCTCCCAGACGGAAGTCATTTCCGTAAGTGGCGACGCTTTCCCTTAATAGACTGGCATATTCATCGCATCCTTTGATGACAGCGGTTAGGAAAACTAAGAACTGAATGTTGGAATGAGGATCATTTCCGGGTTTTAACAGATTTACGCCCTTATCTGTATTGATGGACCAATTGTTGTGTTTTCCAGAACCGTTGATGCCGGCAAAAGGCTTTTCAGCTAAAAGACAGATAAAGCCGTGTTTTTTGGCCACTCTCTTTAAGACTGTCATCACTAACTGATTCTGATCAGCAGAGAGATTTGTCTGAGTGAAGATATTGGCTAATTCATGCTGAGAGGGAGCAACTTCATTATGCTCGGTCTTAGCCGGTATTCCCAATTTCCAAAGAGTCTCATTGACTTCGGCCATGAAGGAAACAATCTTTTCTCTGATAGGTCCGTAATAGTGGTCTTCAAGTTCCTGGCCTTTGGGGGCACTGGCACCAAAAAGGGTTCTACCGGTGTAGACTAGATCTTTTCTCTTGGCAAAAGCATCGGCATCCATCAGGAAATATTCCTGTTCAGGTCCTTCACAGGCTAAGACTCTCTTGGTTGTCGTATCACCGAATATTCTCAGAACTCTTGTTGCTTCTTCAGAGAGATAGTCCATTGATCTAAGCAGAGGAGTCTTAGTGTCCAGAGCTTCTCCGTTATAGGAACAGAAGGCAGTAGGTATATATAAGACTGCTCCGTATTCATCGTGAATTACAAAGGCGGGTGAAGTGCAGTCCCAGGCCGTGTATCCGCGGGCTTCAAAGGTTGCACGTAAACCGCCGGAAGGAAAAGAAGAGGCGTCAGACTCGCCTTTGATAAGCTCTTTTCCAGAGAATTCCATGATGATTTTTCCGTGGCTGTCAGGAGCGGAGATAAATGAATCGTGCTTTTCGGCAGTCATTCCAGTCAATGGTTGAAACCAGTGGGTGTA
>DHDT01000052.1:33181-34088 GCA_002399505.1 Caryophanales bacterium UBA4869
GTGTAATGAGTAGCACCTTTTGATATTGCCCATTCTTTCATGCCGTGAGCGATATCGTCTGCCAAGTCTTCTTTTAATTCCATACCATCTCTGATCGTATTCATTAATTCATTGAATACTTTTTCTGGAAGGTAAGACCTCATCGAATCTTCATCGAAGACATCGACTCCGAACTGAGAGACAACGTCAAAGTTCGTTTCGGCCATGTTTTGATTCCTCCTGTGGTATGGTTAAAAAACAATACAAGTAAGATACTCTTAATTTTGCTTACAGTAAATAAAAAGTTTTCATATTTTCATAGATTTAGAAACAAGTTTTCATAGAAATTGAAATTGCTTATTCATAGATATATTAGTAATTAGATAAAATGATATAAAAAAGCCCTATGAAAATCATTTTCATAGAGCTAAGAAAAAATATTCAGAATACGAATTTTGTTCTGATGTCCTCAATTAAATTTAAGCTGACACCGCAGGAAAACAGGTACTTTTCTATACCGCCTTCTGCGTTTATATAATAAAGTACCTTCTTTGCATCTTCTTTATAGGCATGAACTACAAAACTATCAGGATCAAATCTGAAGACGTGAGGATTTTCTTTGATTTGCAGCTGGTTGCTATAGTCGCTGATGACATAATCATTTTCAATTTCTTCATCGACGACACTAGAGGCTTTCAGCAATAACATGACGATGACTCCAGTCCTGTCTTTGCCACCGTTGCAGTGAATGAGCAGGGGTTTATCTGAATCATTTAAGATTTCAAATATCTGGCCGATTTCTTCTCTGTGGTTTTCAAGGATGTCCTTGTAAGAGGTGAAAAGTCCCCCTTTCAGGCAAGCAAGAGGTGAAAAGTGAATCAGATCTTTTATTCCTATCTGTCTGTAGGTTATTTCCAAATTATTAAAT
>DHDT01000052.1:34183-41505 GCA_002399505.1 Caryophanales bacterium UBA4869
AAAACAAGATCGTCGGGATTCTCTTCTGTTTCTTTTTTTGTTCTTAAGTCTAAGACTGTTTTTATTTTGTTATCAGTCAGAAGTTTTATAAACTGAGAATCAGGAGAGGAGAGTTTTTTAGACCTAAAATAAAAACCGGGCCTAGTCTCTGAGGAAGTTGTCCTCAGAGAGCCTAGGTCACGGAAATTATCGATGTTTCCTTCTCGTTTAGAGGTTGTTGGCCTTTTTGAGTTTATGGAATTTAATTCGGTCTTCGATTTCATTCTCTTCATAGAAGCCGTTGATATTGCGGCTTTCTTTATAGGTAGTCAGATGTTTTTTCTGTTCTTTGGTGAAGACAAAGCTAGGACGGGCTCCATATAAAGACGGATTCTTCTTTCTCCAGTTGACGTCGTCTTTGATCATTGTCTCTAAGTCACGGGTGGGTTTCCAGCCTAAGAGTTCCTTAGCTCTCTTATTGGAGGCGACGATGCTGTCAGCATCGCCAGCTCTTCTAGGACCAAAAGACCAGTTGATTTCCTTGTTGAGGACTTTGCTTACGGTTTCGAGGATTTCCTTATTGGTATAGCCGTTTTCACTTCCGAGGTTGATGATGGCGCTGTCTTTGCCTTCAAGAAGCATCTTCATACCTAAGACGTGAGCGTCAGCCAAATCCAAAACATGGATATAATCTCTTAAGTTGGTTCCGTCTCTTGTCTGGTAATCATTGCCGAAAATCTTCATCGGCTTTCCAGAAAGACAGGCGTTGACAGTGACAGGAATGAGGTGAGTTTCAACCGGGTGTGCTTCACCGATTGAGCTGTCTTCGCTGGCACCGGCAACATTGAAATAACGGAAGATGCAATGCTTGATGCCATAGGCCTTTTCGCAGTCGTTGATCAAATGTTCAGCGGCCAATTTTGAAAAACCATAAGGTGATTCAGGATGCAAAGGAGCATCTTCGGTGATGGTAGGTTCCTTGGCACTTCCGTAGACAGCAGCCGTGGAGGAGAAGACGATGTTCTTGCAGCCGTGGAATCTCATAGCACGGAGAACACAGAGAACAGCGGAGAAGTTGTCATCGAAATAGGAGAGTGGGTTAGATACCGACTCAGGAACGATGATCTTGCCGGCAAACTGCATGACTCCTAAGATGTGATTCTTAGTGAATACTTGATCCAATAAAGAAAGATTTCTGACATCGCCGACTACTAATTCGGCTTTCGGATCAACTGCATCAAAATGACCGGTGGAGAGGTTATCGATGACGATTACCTGAAAACCGCTTTTGACTAGCTGTCGTACCGCATGTGAACCGATGTAACCGGCACCGCCTGTGACTAGAATTTTTCCGTCTTCCATGTAAGATTCCCCCTTTTATCTACTCAGAACTGAGTTGATAACATTCTTTAAAGTAGTCTCGTCACGGCCAGTCGTAGCCAAAAGGAAAGCTTCCTTTCCTCTTCTGTTAGTAACGGCAGGAATCAGATCATTTCCGATAACTCCCGCGTAACCTTCGCCGGCTTTGTCGATATATCCGGACAATTCACGAATTTCGGGATAATAGTCATAACCGGATAACTGGCTTGTGGTTTCCAGAGTTTTGGTATCAAAACCTGTGAAGCCCTGTTTATTATAAACAGACACGACGTCAGTGGCTAAAGTATTTGACAAAGACAGTGAAACATTGCAATTTATCTGGCTGGCTTCTTTGACTGAGGAGACAGCTTTGAGTTTGAAACGGCCCTCTTGGTTGACAAGGATGGCCTTTGCATCAAGAGACGACATGTTTTCTTTGCTGGTGTCTTCCTGCTTTACTAAATCATTACCGGTGTACTGCTGATTGAGAATGACGGCATCATAGATGTTGTCGGGGAGAGTTGTTCCACAGTTACGAACTTTCAAGACAAGATACGGAGAAGAGGAGTTGCTCTTCAAAGTGATGTTCTTTCTTTCGCCTTTGTCATTTGGAAGAGTATAGAAAGATAGGCTGACTGCCTCTTCGCTGTTGATGGAGAAAGGATAGATATCGCTGTCGCTTTTGGTCGTATAGTGAGTTTCAGGATAGATGAGATAGTCGGCTTCATTGACGATGGAAAGGTCGATGTAGAATTTCTCATTGGCAGTATCGGTCGCATATCCATCCTGCTTGGCTAAGTTATTGGTAACATCGTAAAGATAGATATCCTGATAGCCAGAACCCACGATATTGTTGAGATTGGCACTATGTAGCAAAGAGGGAGTGATCTTGCTTTCCGAGAGAAAGAGCTTAGTACCGAGAATCGAGTAATCCTTGATTTTTAGTTTGTTGGATTTTGAGGAATCGGTGGTACCAAATCTAGCATAGATCTTTTGAGTATCCTCATAAGATTTTCCAGTCAGAGTTATGTAGCTGTCTTCGCTTTCTTTGGTATAGGCTTTGTCATGAATAATGGCGAAGACACAGTAAATTGCCAAGCCTATCGATGATAGGGCAAGTAGACCTGTGATGATTCTTGCGATTAGGTCCGAAGAAGAGATTTTCTTCTCTTTTTCCTCTGTTGAACCAGTGTTGACAGTGATGTTGATGGGTACCGGCCCTTGATTGTTGTTGTTTGTTGGTGCAGAAGACTGAGCAGATTCTTCTTTGACTTCGTCCATTCCGCCTTTATTCTTGTTAAAAAACATTATCTATTTAAAATAGCATATCCTTATAGCAGCGAGGATAGGGAAGGGTGTCGCGGATGTTTGTCATACCGGTGACTAACATGACCAGACGTTCGAATCCTAATCCGAAACCGGAATGAGGGATGGATCCGTTCTTTCTCAGATCCAGATACCATTCATAGGCTTCGAGGTTCATATTGAGTTCCTTCATGCGGTTAAGAAGCTTGTCATAGTCGCACTCACGCTCAGATCCACCGCAGAGTTCACCGATCCCGGGAACGAGAAGATCGACGGCGGCAACAGTTCTGTTGTCGTCATTCTGCTTCATATAGAAGGCTTTGATCTCTTTAGGATAATCAGTGAGGAAGATAGGTCCCTTGAAGACCTGTTCGGTCAGATATCTTTCGTGCTCAGAACCTAAGTCTAAACCAAAGTGGATATCACTGACTTCGAACTTATGTCCGTCTTTGACGGCATCAGAAAGGATTGTGATGGCTTTTTCATAGGGGACCCTGTCAAAAGACTTATTGATGAATTCTTCAAGTCGGGCCTGAAGTCCTTTATCAATACGCTCATAGAAGAACTCCATATCTTCTTTGCAGTCCTTGATGGTGTTCTTGACGACATACTTGAGGAAGTCTTCCATCAAATCTTCGTCATCGGACATATGGGCCCAGGCAAATTCCGGTTCTACCATCCAGAATTCAGCGGCGTGACGGGTAGTGTTGGATTTCTCAGCGCGGAAAGTAGGTCCGAAAGTATAGACCTTTCCGTAAGTCAGGGCAAAAGGTTCGACGTGAAGCTGACCCGAGACTGTCAGGTGGACGTTGTCCTTGTTGAAAAACTCAGTCGGATACTTTTTGTCGGCATAGACGTTGAAAGTCTGTCCTTCTCCTTCACAGTCATTGGCAGTGAGGATAGGAGTATGAATCCACATGAATCCGTTTTCGTGGAAATACTGATGGATATAATAGGCCAAGGTGCTTCTTACTCGGAAAACAGCGTTGAAAGTATTGGTTTTAGGGCGCCACTGAGGAATGGTTCTCAGATAATCGAAAGATGTCTTCTTCTTCTGAAGAGGATAGGAATCATCGGTGTTTCCAATCAGTTTGATCTCACTGGCCTGTAATTCGAAAGGCTGTTTGGCATCGGGGGTGACATGCAAAGTGCCATGAGCTAAAACTGTGGCGCCTAAACGGCAGGCACTGGCGATTTTGTCGCCGTCTTGATAGACGATCTGAATGTTGTCGAAACAGGTTCCGTCATTGACTGACAAAAATCCCACCTGTCCGAAAACACGGTTGGTTCTGACAAAGCCTCCGATTTCCAGAAGCTTGCCGTCAACCTCCGAAAGTTTTCCCTGTTCGCTTTTCTCATAAAGTTCTTTGACTGTTATCTTTTCATGGATATCCATAGTTTTTTCCTCTTTTCTTTTATTTTATCAGAATCTTTTGTTTGTTTCTTCCTCAAGGTTTCTATTAGGTTCAGTGGTTATTGATAAGGGTGCGAGTTTTCCTTTGGCAATCATATGGTGGGCAGCTAAGGCTATCATAGCAGCGTTGTCGGTTGTACACCATAACGGAGGAATGACGACTTCGACATCTTTGCCTTCATATCTTCTCTGAATCTCGCTTCGGAGATAGGAATTGGCTGAGACGCCTCCGCCGACGACAATTTCTTTGATATTGTAATCGCTGCGGGCTTTTTCCAGTTTGTCGAGAAGCTGATTGACGAAGTTCTCTTCCGTTGATCTGGCATAGCTTTTAACTACGTCTTCGGGAATGTTTCCCTTCTCATCTTTCTTTTCCTTCTCAATCAATCTGACGATATGGCTCTTGAGACCGGAATAAGAAAGGTTGTAGCCTTCGACTTTGGGAGTCGGAAGCTTGAAGGTCTTGATTCCAGGTTCTTTGGAAATCTTGTCGATCATGACACCACCCGGATAAGGGAGACCTAGGGCACGGGCGACTTTGTCAAAAGCCTCTCCGATTGCATCATCTTCGGTTTCACCTAAAATTTGGAAGTCCATGACATCTTTCAGTAAGACGATTTCACTGTTTCCGCCGCTTGCCACTAAGGCGATAAGGGGATAATGGAAAGGATGGGCATATTCATTGGCATAGATATGACCGGCCAGATGATGAACAGAGACTAACGGAACTTCTAAATACTGAGCCAAAGTCTTGGCTGCCATGTTGCCGATCTGCAAAGCGCCGGGAAGTCCCGGGCCTCCAGTGACTGCCACATGGGTGATAGTATGATAGTCAAAGCCTTTCAGGGAGAGAGCATAGCTGGTGACGGCGGTAATATTTTCCAGGTGAAGACGGCTGGCGAGTTCGGGATAGACTCCTCCGAAACGCTGATGGTCTTTGATCTGAGTATTGACAGTATTGACTAAAAGCTCGCTGCCGTTTTTCAAAACAGCCATTGCTGTTTCATCACAGCTGCTTTCGATAGCTAAGATAACTTCATCTTTCATGATGAATAAGCTCCTTTTCATAGCAGAGAGCATCTTCGTCACCATAGTAGAGATGACGGGTGCGATAGAGCGTCAGGCCATTTCTGCTATAGAGTGAAATAGCTCTTGTGTTGCTCTTTCTTACTTCTAAGAAGATCTTCTCATATCCTTCTTTTTCAAGTGAGGCCAAGGCCTCGCTTAACAGAATATTGGCTAAGCCCTGTCCTTCTTTTTCTGTGAGAATGGCGATTTCATCGATTTCAGCTTCTGGCTTTTCAAGCCTTAGAAGGAGATAGCCGACTAGTTCGTCTTCTACAAGAACAAAAATACGCATGTTTTTCGAATAGAGGTAGGATCTGTATTCTTCTAAGCTCGAACCTGAGCCTTCCATCCTCTCTTTCGAGAGAGAAAGGATAAAACCGAGATCTTCTTTTTCGGCGACTCTTACAATCATATCTTCAGAGCGTACTCCGGAAGGAAATTCTTGATGTCGTTTGAGAAGTCGGTGAAGAGATTCTCAAAGTTCATCATCAGGACGACAGTATCGATCTTCTGGATCTTCTTGCCTTCTAATTCAGTCAAAGCCATCGAATCATAAGCTTCGGCAAACAAAGGCAAAGTATCATCGATATTTCCCACATCCTTCTTGTCGATTCTTTTCAGGGAGACGGTTTTGTCTTTCTTGACGCCAGTGAAGAGATTGCCGCTACGATCTGATAGGACCGCCTGACAGCTGTCAATCAGACAGGTGAGAAGATCCATGGTCTTGATTCCGAAAACTTTGATATTGGTATTGACGCCAAAGATAGTTCTGGGAATTGTCAGACCTAAGCGAATGCCAGTGTTAGAGCCAGGCCCTAACAGACAATAGAATTCATCGACATCTTTAAGCTCAAAGCCTAATTCATCAGCGAGGACTTTGATTCCGATATTGGTTCTCTCCAAAGCTCTTTTGGGATTGCCTAAACGAACCAGAGACTGACTGTCTCCGACTTTGGCACCTAATTCGATTACTTTGGTAGCAGTGTTGATGAATAACTTGACAGTCTTATTGTCTTTCATCGGTGATCACGATCTTTCTCTTATCTTCATCGAGATAAGTGAAGTCGACTTTAATAACTGGATGATAGTCGAGAAGATAGTTGTTTCCGTACATCGGCCATTCGACATAGGAGATAGTATCCGGGTCTCCGAATACTTCATCGAGACCGAGGTCTTTTTTCTCCTCGTCAGCATTTTCCAAACGGTAGCAGTCGACATGATAGAGAGTCTTGGTTTTTCCTTTGTAGACTTTGATGAGGTTGAAAGTCGGTGAATTGATGATTCCTTCGACACCTAAGGCTTTTCCCAGTCCTTGACAGAAAGCAGTTTTGCCCGCTCCCAAAGGACCGGTAGCCAAGATGACTTCTCCGCCTTTTAAGGTCATAGCCAAGTCTCTGGCAATCTTTTTTGTCTCTTCGGCTGTTTCAGTGAGGTATTGAATAGTTTTCATAGTTTAAGTTACAGTTCAGGCTTGATATCGCCCTTAGCTTTCTTGCTGTCGACATAATCGACAAAAGCAAATGATTTATCGACGGCATTCTTATAAGAATCGAAGCAGCCCAGATGAGGAATCTGTTTGATAGGGAGGGACATGATGTCATCGCTCAGAGTCATACTGATCTTGGCACCATAGGAGTTGACGGAGATGAACATGCTCTGAAGAGCGATATCAGGAACGATCTCATTGAGAATCTTGACAGCCTCATCATCGAAGAAGACCTTTGAAGACTCGATGTCAGTAGCATAGACGACGATGTTTCCTCTGAGTCCCGGGACGTGGATAGAAGTGTAGTTCTTGAGATAGTCAGGTAAGACGGTGTTGTTCATATCACCTAGATAGGAGACGATGAAGGCTTCCTTGCTGCTGACCTTGGTATCGACTGAGAAGAATTTTCCGAAGATGCCGGTAGTGGTAGTTCGTTCATCATTGGCAGCCTTCTTGGCATTCTCAATATCTTTTTCTCTCTTCTCGCCTTTCTTCTTACTGCTGACTTCATTGGAGAGATTGAGATCGAGCATAGTCATATCAGTGGAAGACAGTTCCTGAGTGAAAGTGACAGTGTCAATCGGATTTGGAACAAAGGCAGTTCCATCAAAGCAAGTAAGATGTTCAGGCTTTTCATTGGCACTCTTCAGTGTTCTGGCCGGAACGATGACTGCGACTTCGGCGAGAGAGAAGTCTAATCCGTTTCTCTTG
>DHDT01000052.1:41614-47497 GCA_002399505.1 Caryophanales bacterium UBA4869
TCCGTTTCTCTTGGCTGAGACGACAGCACGAGACTGAATAGCGGAGATTGTCGAGAAGTAATGAGCCTGAATAATGAGCTGATCATCTACTTTGGCATCAGTGCACAATTTGGCATCGGTGAGAGAAAGCCCCGATAGAACATAGGCGTTAGTCATGTCTTCATAGACGCCCAAGTATTCAGAGGCGATTTTGACATTCTTCTTGTTGAAGACGGCAGCGACGATAAAGGAAGCGACAATGGCAACGATTGCGACACCTAAGACAACCCAGGTGACCCAAGCCAATGCTTCACTCTTGTTTAAGAAGGTGACTAATAAGACACCGATGAAGGCTAAGACCATGACGCCGATTGAAGCATAGTCGAAGACCTTGGATTTAGATAATTTCTTGCTGTAGGTCTTGCGGACTCTTTCGATATCCTCATCGATAGTTCTAGTGCCGTCGTTGACGTATTCCAAAGGAGTGAAAACCGAGTTCTTGTTCTGATCGGGTGCGTTGCCGTTATAGTCTCCGATAAGAGCATCGGGAGCTTCCGGTTCTTCAGGAGCCTTTTCTTCTTCTTTGACTTCTGGCTCAGCAGTTTCTTTTTCATCTGAAACCTGATTGATTTCTTTGTTTTCTTCTTTGACTTCTTCTGCTTTATCAGTGGATTCCATAGTCTCTTCCGAATTTACTTTCTTTTCTTCTTCCATGGTATTGCCTCCATTTCTTTTCTTGTTCGAATAACCTTATAAATTATAGCAAAATAAACATATATTAATATACTATTTAGTTATAAAAGATTCGTCGTCGTCTTAATTTGATTATTCATATAGATTCCGTCAGTTTCCGGTACAGACAAAGTCTTTGCAAAAAGAATTACACTTTTTGAATGACGAACGCAGCAATAACATAGTTTTAAGAGTAGTTATTGTTACTATCAGCAAAGTTGGTTTTGATAAAAGAACTAAAAAATCAGATTAAAAAAGGTCAAGCTGTTTGGCTTGACCTGATTGTTTATTGAACGATTTCGATTCCTAAGGCGACACCGTAGTAGATGATGGCAACAGCTTCCATGACTAAGGCAGAATATCCAAAGCAATGCCACATTGTATGCATGTATTTGCTCTTG
The DNA here is from genome assembly GCA_002399505.1 of Caryophanales bacterium UBA4869. GTDB lineage: Bacteria > Bacillota_I > Bacilli_A > RFN20 > CAG-288 > Enterosoma. Next base: position 42,727 of record DHDT01000052.1, read on the forward strand.
CTCTGAGCATAGAAGACAGCAGCGATATCCATGGCGATAGGAGCGGCGATGATGAGATTGACGGCGGAAGATCCAATGCTGAACTTTGAATGGAGGATGAAGTAGCAGCAGACAAGAGGCCAGAAGGAGATGACAAGGAGCAGAGTATTGATGTTCTTTACTTTTCTTTCGTCCTTGATAAGGATGTTGGCTAAGATTCCCAAGATGCAGAGAAGGAGGCCGATTCCCATGATGAGATAACCGATTCCGGTAAAGATGTTGGTATTGTAGATTGACATGTTGATCTGCTTGATTATAGAAGGTCTCATGGCGATAGTTCCGAATAACCCATAGACAGAACCAAAGGCCACATAGGCCAAGATGGTGTTGATCAGCTTGCTTCTGCTGTGTTCTTTGTTTTCAATGAGTTTATGATGATAGAGAAGAGAGAGTATGCAGCTTGCAGTGACTGCTAAGCCGAATACCGCTAAGGCGATTACACCGGCGATACCCCAGCCGCCTGTACCCATGGCATAGATATTGGTGGTTCCATAATAGAGGCCGGTCACTAAAGCGGAAAGACCTCCGAGGATGCCAATGATATGAAGAACTAAGGAGGTGATGCTTTCACCCTTCTTCATTATCGGTATATCACGGTTGATGACTTCGTTTTCATCGGTTTGATCTGCATATAAGGCAATAGCAGGATCAAAGTCATCTGTCATGACACTAGACTGTTTTTTGGATTTTTTCTCAGACATGGCAATATTTCCTCCATAAATAAAACTAAATCTAAAAGATTATAGTGTATTCCAATTTAAAATGGAAACCCTTTTTACCTATATTTGTCTTATTTCTCCTCAAAATGGCGGGGTTTGAAGAATGAGGTGTTTCCCATCCAGGTAATTCTGGCTGTAAAGGCACCTTCATCGGTTGATTCATAGGCGGTTTTCAGGCAGTCCATCTTGGCATCGAGGTCATCGAGGCTATGAAGGACATAAGCTTCAGCGGTAGCGGGAGTTTTGGCGGAACCAAACTCAGGTTCTCCGTGGTGGGCGAGAATCATATGGGTCAGAACATCTAACTTCTCCTGATCCATCCCTTCTTTGACTCCTTCTTCGTAGACCATGCTGGCACCAAGAGTGATGTGGCCTAGAAGGTTTCCTTCAGTTGTATAAGTTGATATCTTAGGACCGCTGAGCTCTCTTGTTTTTCCGATGTCGTGAAGAAGACTTCCGGCAATCAGATAATCTTTGGAAAGGAAAGGGTAATGCTCCTGAGTCTTTATGGCCATGCCGCAGATGGAAAGAGAATGGTACATAAGTCCGCCTAAGTAGGCGTGATGGACTGTCACACCGGCTGGATAAGTGGTGTATTTTTCATAGCTGGCTTTGATCAAAGTCTCGGTCAGGGTCTTAAGTTCCTTATCGTCGATCATCGCAATATAGGAAGAAAGTTTCTTTTCCATGTCTTCGATTGCTATCGGAGCAGTGGGAATGAATCTTGAGATATCGACCTGGGATTCATTGACGGCGGCAATGTCGTTGATCTTGAGCTGAGGATGGCCTTTGTAATTGCCGCTGACTCCATTGACACGGATCAGATGACCGGCGGCTGCAATCTCGATATCAGTGTCATCGATTTGCCACATCTTGGCATCGATGGAACCGGAATTATCCTGCAGGATCATCGAAAGATAGGGAGTTCCGTTATTGGAGACGGCCCTGGTTGACTGCTTGACCATATAAACTTCATCGACCGGCCCTTCCATGCTGATTATGTCTTTGATCATTTGAATTGATATCCTTCTTTTTCTATGACTTCTCTGATTTCGTTATAGTTGAATCCTTTGGACAAGAGGTGATTGATAAGTTTCTCTTTCTTTTTCTGTGGAAGAAGAGAACGTCCAACTAAAGAATTATAGCATTTTAGGCTTTCTTTCTTCAGATAAATACTTCTTTTTTCTTCTTCTTTTTCCAAGTCTTCCCTGCTCTGGCTTTCAAAGTAACTGTCGATGCTTTCTTTTGCCTCTTCTTGGCTGAAGCCCCGCCTTATAAGAAAAGAATAGGCTTTTTCTTTTCTTTTCTCCCTAGTCATAGTTGAAGTTGTCTTCATCGATAACGCCAATATCTTAGGAGAAATAATATCTGACTGTGATAATAGTTCCTGCACTTCTTTTTGTTTGATCAAATCCTCTTTGAAACCCATATGGAAGATCTTTTCCTCTATCCTTCTTGGACCATATCCGCTTTCAGTCAAAGTGACTATTGTCTCTTTGATGTATTCGCTGTCATCTATCAGAGAATTATCTTTATAAGGCTTTAGAATGTCATTGATTTCCTTTTCGGTCAGGGAAAACTTGGTCTTCAGTTTCCTGAAGAGTTCTTTTTCGGTATATTGCTTTCGGTTCAGAAGAGAAATGACATAGGTGTTGGCTTTCTTCTGCGAAGATAGTTTCTCCAGTTTTTTGAGTTCATCTCTGCTGACAGTCTTGCCCGGATAAAAATACCCAGACAGGTAGGCATCATTGGAAAGAAGAATCTTCTTTTTTCCGATTATCAGTAAAACTCCGTCTTTGACTTGCTCTAAGGAGGTGATCGTCTCAGAAGAGGGCTCTTTGAGCTTTTCTATAGACATGCATGATCCTTTCATAGTAGCTGTCTTCCGAGTACATGCAAGTACAGCGGACGAAAGCGTTTTCTTCGATTCTCTTTTTAGTTTCCGGATCTAAAAGCACGGCCTGTTTCATCTTGGCAATCATCGTGCTTTCGTCATTGAAGAAGAATCCTGTTTCCCCGTCTTCGATAAGTCCGTCCAGATTGAAATCATACTGGGCGATCACTAGAAGATGACTGGACATGCTTTCAAGATAGGTCAGACCCTGAGTCTCTGTTTTTGAGGCGGAAATGAGAAAATCAGCGAGGCTGTAATAGAAGGGAGTATCTTCGTGAGGAACAGATCCTAAAAAGATGATCTCACTATTATATTCAGTCGCAGAGACCTTTTCCTTTAATTCTTTTTCCAAAGGACCATCACCGACAATCAATAAAACGGCTGACTTTCCTTCTTCTGTTTTCTTAAACTTAATGAAAGTATTTACTGTAAAATCAATACTTTTCTCTTTAGCAATTCTTCCAAGATAGAGAAAGACTTTTCTATTGGAAATATTGTGATCTTTTTTAAATTTATCGATTCTGTTCTGGTCAGGTTCTTTTTGATAGTCGGATAAGTCGATGACGTTTGGAATGACATTGATATAACGGGTGATACCGTAGTCTTTTAATAAATGACGGGCTTTCTGACTGGGAGTGATGATCTCGGCTTTCATCGAGGCGATCTTCTTGACTATCCTCTTGATTGTTTCCTTGGTGAGACGGTCAGTAAAGGAATTGCCATGGCTGAAATAATCAGAATAGTCTTCATAAGAGGTGTGATAGGTATAGGCTAAAGGCACCCTCAATCGACTGGCACAGATTCGTCCGAAGACTGATATGCCAAATTCCTGTTGCACGTGAATGACGTCAAAAGGAATCTTCTTCAGTATCTTGTAGGCCTTGGAACTGAAGAAAGAAGCCAGACGGTAATCGTAGAGGAATTTCAAAGAGACTCCCGGGATTCTCAGAATATCGTTTTCAAAGGAGATGGTGTTTTGATTCTTTAAACCTGTGGTCACTAAAACAACGCGGTTTCCATGCTTCTCAAGTATTTCCTTCAAAGCTTTGGTAGCAGTAGCCACTCCATTGATATCAGGTAGATAAGTATCAGTGAATATGCCGATTGTCATCAGTCTTTCTTTCCTTTGCTGTCTCTCTCGTCATGAGAGGTCAAAGTCTTTTCTTCCATTATTTCGGGGCCTTTGATCTCAATACCTTTGTTTTCATCATAAAAGAGAGTGGTGCCTGCCGGCTGCATCTTCTCCAGCTTTTTCTTGGCTTTCAGAGTTCGTTTTTCTTCTTTTCTCTTCTGGCTGATGACCTTAGCCGTTTCTTTTCTCTGCTTCTTTTTCAAGCTGGTGGCTAATTCATTCTGAGTCTCCTTGGCAATTTCCTCATCCACTTTGTTTTTACGCATGAGTTCCTGTGCTTCGGCGACTGCCTTTGCCAATTGGATTTTCTGTTTTTCTAATGTCATAGTCATTTCCTTCTTGGGTATATCGAAATGCTCTTCTCTAGTATAAGTCATGTTGCGTCTTATTCTTGCAAAAGATTCATCAATCTGTTCTTGGGTAAGAAGAGGAATATTGTCATCTTTTTTGTTTTTGCTACCAGATACTGCCCTTAAGAAAGTCATTGTTCCTTCGTCTGGATTATCGTTCAGGTTGAGGACTTCTAAGTCATACATAGTGGCTGTGTTGCTTAAAAGGTCGTATTTCTTCGGTGATCCTCGATAGAAAAGGAAGGCTAAGGCACCGACTAGGAGATTGAGATAGAAGGTCAATCCTCGCCAGAGAAGGTTAGAGGCAGTAGCCAGAGAATTGGAGCAGGAAGTGACTCCCATCATTATAGCCTGAAACCCGATTTCAGGAGCACCGGTTGTCAGAAAGGAAGTAATCAGACTCAGGTAACTCGATCCGCAGAGAGTGTTGAGATAAACAACCTGACTCATATCGGCTTTCAAAGCCCAGAAGCAGAAAAAAGGAATGGAATTGCTGAGTATCAGTTTGGCAAGTTCGATGAAGAAGACCAGTATGGCTACAAGTTTATGTGAGAACAGTCTCTTTGATTCGATTCTATAAGTCGCTAAAGTGAGAGTCCACTTCTTGCGTGTCTCCTCAGGGTCTTTGAGAATGTGG
>DHDT01000052.1:47622-48392 GCA_002399505.1 Caryophanales bacterium UBA4869
GAGACCGACACCGACATTAAGAACAAAACGATGAAGAGGTCTGCAGAATGCCAGAAGGATAATGATGATCAAGAAGAACAAAATGATGAAAAAGCCAAGTAGGGAGATTGGAAAGATCTTCAATCCTCCAAACAGCTCTAGCGGTATGTCTTTGACAAAAGGATAGCCGACAAACACCATGACTAAAGAATAGAGAGTCAGAGTCAGTTGGTACATCAGAAAGTCCATCGTAAGAATTGAAGCGGCGTGTGACCCTTTGATACCCTGCTTCGTAAAAGTTATGGCTTGAACAAAATTGGCACTGGTCTTGTTGAAGACACCGGTGAAATTTCCGATTATGGCGTTGATTGCACCTTGGTAGTAATGATATTTCCTGTCGTAGATTCTTGTTAATGAGTAGATGGCAACTCCTTCGAGAAGATTGATGCCGATAACTGCTAAGATGGCAAAGATCATCGGGAAAAAGTCGAGCTCTCCGATGAGAGCAAAGGCTTCTTTGGGATCATCTTTGAGAACATAATAAAGAGAAAGGGAGGTGACGATGATGAAAAACAGGATGTTGAAGGAAGTCTTTAAGATACTCTTTGAATGTTTCTTAGCAGAAACTTCCGCCATCAGTTACCCCAAAAGAGGGAGGACTTCGTTGATTCTTCTTCTGATTTCTTCGGGTCCGAGAATGACTAGGACATCGAAGAGCTTAGGAGACTGAGTACTGCCGCAGATTGCGACTCTTAAAAGAGAGATACTGTCAGCATACCAGCCGTTATAGG
>DHDT01000052.1:48493-48676 GCA_002399505.1 Caryophanales bacterium UBA4869
GTCAGCATACCAGCCGTTATAGGCTTTCGGGTCAGCCTTATAGGCTTTTCTGTCATCGGCAAAGCCGTGCTTCTTACCTAAGACCTTCATGCTGTTGAACCAAGTGCTCTCATCTCCGGATAAGTCGATATTGTCGGCAAAGTCTGCCAATAATTCTCTGATGACTTTCTTATCGATGAATTC
>DHDT01000052.1:48847-51210 GCA_002399505.1 Caryophanales bacterium UBA4869
ATGACTTTCTTATCGATGAATTCGTTGAAGGGAAGAGGTGCGTTCTTGATGAGAGCATCGAATTTTGTAGGATAGAAGAGAGCGATTTTTGCTGGAACATCTAAGAATTTCTCATAGTCTTTGCGGGGTCTTTCCTGATCTCTTTCGATATTGATGATTCTTTCAAAGCGGGCGCGGTCAGAAGTGATGTCCTCCATCAATTCCGGAGAATAATCCTTGGCCCAGTCCAAAGCCTCATCAGTAAAGGTCTTCTTGTCTAAATTAGCCAGAACCTCTTTGGAGATATTGGCTAGTTTTGGCATATCAAAGAGGGCGCCGTCTAAGGAGAACTTGTCAAAACTGAGTTTGAAGTCTTTTAAGTCACCTTTGGGATTTTCCAATAGCCAGGCTTCGAAGTTGGAGTTGGCGATAGTCATCAGGTATTCGATGATGCCTTTTTTAGGATAGCCCTGTTCGATAAAGAAGGAGACGGCGGCTTCAGGATCTTTTCTCTTGGAGAGCTTTCTCTTGTTGCCGGTTTCCTTGTCGTTGACCATGATAACGGGAAGATGAGCGTATTTAGGATGTTCCCAGCCCATGCTTTCAAATAACTCGATGTGGATAGGAAGAGAGGAAACCCATTCTTCTCCGCGGGTGATCAAGGTCGTGCCCATAAAATGGTCATCGACCAAGTGGGCAAAGTGATAAGTGGGAAGACCGTCGCTCTTTAAGATGACGATATCCTGATCGTTTTCAGTCAGATCCATATCTCCTCTGATTTCATCGTGAACCTTGATATGGTTCAGATGGTTGCCGTGAGATTTGAAACGGATGACATAAGGTTTTCCTTCTTTGATTAGTTTGATTTCCTCATCGGTTGATAAAAGACGGCAGCGGGCATATTCACCGTAATAGCCGGGAATCACCTTGTTGGCTTCCTGAACCAGACGAAGCTGGTCAAGATCTTCCTTCGTGCAGAAGCAAGGATAGGCTCTGCCTCTTTTCAGCAGGTCTTTGATGACTACTTTATAGATGTCGGAACGTTTGGACTGAACATAGGGACCATAGTTTCCTTCTTCGTGGTCACCATAATATCCTTCATCGGCTACGATACCGAAACGAGCTAACTGAGTGACCAAATCCATGCCGGTACCGGCGATCTCTCTCTTCTGGTCAGTGTCTTCGAGACGGAAAAAATAGACTCCGTTGCTCTGTTTGGCATATTTGTAGGCGATCATTGCCGTGAAAAGGGAACCGGTATGAAGAAATCCGGTCGGAGAAGGAGCAAAACGAGTTACCTCAGCACCTTCGGGAAGGACTCTCTTAGGAAATCTCTTATCAAGATCCTTGATGGTCTCTTTGACCTCAGGGAAGATCAACTCAGCTAAATCTTTGTTTGTAGCCATAATGTACTCCTGTATATATTTTTTTGTGTCTTAACAAATCATAGTGATGGTTTACTCGAATGGTTTGATGTAGAAACGGCCATAGACCTGATTGAGATCTGTGATGGTCGCAAAGGCAAACTTATCTACTTTCTTAATCATATTGACAGCTTTTTTGGCTTCGTTCTTAGATACGACCATGAAGACCATCATGTTCTTCTTGCCTGAATAGGCGCCCTTTGATTCAACGATAGTGCAGGAATGAGGGAAGGCTCGAATCAGGACCTGAGGCAGACTCTCATCAGTCGTGAAGACCTGCAGCTCCTGCTTTCTGTTCTTGGTGTTCAATACATCAAGGCAGAGGGCAGCGACGAAGAAGTAGATGACAGTGTATAAGGCCATGGTGACGACCGAGCTTTGATCCTGAGTGTTCCATTCAGGATTGTTGTTGATGGCTAAGACGGCGAAGAAGACATAAGTCAAGACGATCGTGGCATTGATGACTAAAGAGTATTTGCCGACATTTGTTGATTTTTTCTCTGAAATATAAATGGTGATGATATCAGATCCGCCACCCGAAGATCCGACGATCATCGCCAGACCTGAGGACAGACCGGTTGTTATTCCGCCAAAGATCGCTCGGGCAATCAAGTCGCTGTAAAGATTGACGACCTGATAGATCCAGCTGTCAGGGATGATGTACTGGAAGAGAGAGACAAAGAGAACGTTTGCCAAAGTGAAGATGGTGAATTGTTTCGAGATCTTTTTCCAGGAAAGAACAAAAAGAGGAATGTTGATGACGAAGTAGAGAACGGAGATTATCAGCTTTTCGTGTTGAGTGATGTTGGTGAAGATCTCGACGAACTTGATTATGGTCTGACTGGTACCGGAAGCGCCGCCGGAAATTAACTTGACCGGGGAGATTATCGAATTATAGACAGCAGCTGAGATACCGGCTGAATTTCCGCTCAGAATGCTTTCCAAGGAGATTCCGGCATC
>DHDT01000052.1:51311-51638 GCA_002399505.1 Caryophanales bacterium UBA4869
TTTTCCGTCCTGAATCATCCATTCATAGACACATTCAGAACTGGGAGAGATGAAGGCGCGGAAGCCGTATGCAAAAATAAATCCCGAAATAATTTCAACAATCATAATACATATCCAGCTAAGCCACTGATGGGTCTTAGGGTGGTCGACCAGGAACTCATTCGTGTTGGATTTGGCTTTAGCAAACCATTTCATGTTTAATTTATTTTTACCTCAATGTATAAACGTATATATAATACTAGAAACACAAAGGATTGCAACGACTTACCTATAAAAAAACGCTTTTCATTCTTAGGTTTATAAAAATGTTAGTTTCCATATTGATTG
>DHDT01000050.1:0-201 GCA_002399505.1 Caryophanales bacterium UBA4869
TGGATGATACCGATCTTCTGGATCGTAGCCAGTTCCTTCAGTGCCGACAAAGGCTATTCTTCTCCGACCTTCTTCCCGACTAGCTATACCTTAAACAACTATATTACCCTCTTCACTGAAACTGAATTCCCGACTTGGCTTCTCAATACCTTCATCATCGCCCTATGCAATACTCTGCTCACCACCTTCTTCACCCTGATA
>DHDT01000050.1:292-2752 GCA_002399505.1 Caryophanales bacterium UBA4869
CACCACCTTCTTCACCCTGATAACTGCATACTGTCTTTCAAGATTCAGGTTCAAGAGCCGGAAGTTCATGATCAATCTCTCCCTGGTATTAGGCATGTTCCCCGGTTTCATGTCGATGGTCGCTGTCTACTTCATTCTCAACATGCTCAATCTCATCAACAGCTACTGGGCCCTTCTCATCTACTACGTCTGCGGAGCGGGCTTAGGATTCTTTGTCTCCAAAGGCTACTTTGACACTATTCCCAAAGATATCGATGAGGCCGCCAAGATGGACGGAGCCAATCAGTTCTCAATCTTCTTCCGCATCTTCCTGCCCTTAGCAAAACCCATCTTGATCTATACCGCACTCTTAGCCTTCATGGCTCCCTGGGCGGATTACATCCTCGCCTCTCTTATTCTGACCGACGACTCAGTCAAGACCGTGGCAGTAGGCCTCTACTCCTGGATGGATCCGACAAAAATAAATACCTACTTCGGAAAGTTTGCGGCCGGAAGCTGTATAGTCGCCATACCGATAGTCGGACTCTATATCTCTTTACAGAAATACTTCATCGCCGGTATCTCAAGCGGTGCCGTGAAAGGCTAGACAATGAGAAAACACAAAGGAATATCAATACTGATCCTCAATCTGGTTTTCTTATCCGGATGCTTTGACTCTTCCAATATTACAAGTCTCGTCTCTTCAGAAAGCATTTCTTCTCCTATAAGCCAAGCTTCACAAAACATAATCATCAACGATATCGATACTCATGTCTACTCCACGCCGATTAAAGTCCTCGACAACATTCAGACTGACAACATCACTTCCTATACTCTCTCCTACAAAGGAGAAAATATCAGAATCGATGGCGACGAGATCATCGGTCTCAAAGGAAACACCGTCACCGAAGTAACTCTGACAAATGATGATGGAAGAAGAGGGACCTTCCAAGTCGCTGTCATCAATCGCGACTACGTCTCAAAACATAAAGATGCCGAGACAAACGAAGGCTGGTTTGAAGAAGTGAACGTCAATAAAATTGACGGACTGACCAGAAACTCAGACTTTGCAAACGGCATGGATATCTCCTCTGCCTGCTACCTGTATGAAAACGGAGCCCATTTCTATGACCGGGAAGGAAATGAACAGTCTCTCTTCTATCTTCTCAAAGACAGCGGAGTCAACTATGTCCGTCTTCGTCTCTGGAACGATCCTCAGGAGGGAGATTATCTCTATGGCGGAGGTAACTGCAACTTGACGAGAGTCAAATGGATGGCAAAGGAAGCCAAAGAGGCCGGTCTCAAATATCTTCTCGACTTCCACTACAGTGATTTCTGGGCTGACCCCAGCGATCAGGTAGTTCCCAAAGCCTTCAAGGACTTCACGACTGTAAAGCAATACGAAGAGGGAGTCTACAACTATACCAAAGCGACTCTCGAAGAGCTTAAGACAATGAACGCTTTGCCCTCAATGGTTCAAATCGGCAATGAGACAAGAGATGGTATGCTTCTTTCTTTGCCAGGTGAAGAAAGTAATTATTCATCTGGAAAAACCTCTCTTTCTTCTACTCTGTCGGGAAACAAGAACACGAACTTCAAAACCTATCTGAAAGCCGGTATCAAAGCCTGTAACGATGTCGATAAAAGTATTCAGACCCTGGTTCATTATGTCAAAAACTTCAGTGATCCTGCTAACATCGTCTCCTTCTATCAGAACTTATCTGAAGTCGACTACGACATCATTGGACTGAGCGCTTATAGCTACTGGCATTTCTCTTCAATATCAACTCTCACTTTGGGACTCAAGACTATCAGTCAGGCCTTCCCGAACAAAAAAATAGTCCTGGCAGAAACCAGTTACGGATTCACTTATGAAAACGACAGCAACGCCAATAACTCTTTCTCAAAGACCAATGACACTATCAAAGAAGTCGATGGTTATCCCTGTTCCATTCAGGGTCAGGCTTCCATGTACGCCGATACTCTAAACGCGATTCATTCTATCTCCAACGGCTTAGGAGCCTTCTACTGGGAAGGTGCCTGGCTTCCACTCTCCGGGTGCGGATGGGGTGATAAATCTACTCTCTCCAGTTGGTCCAATCAGGGATTCTTCTCCTATAACGGCAAAGCCTTAGGAAGTCTTCAGGTATTCAACAAAGTCTATTCGGACTGATCATAATTAAATCAAAAAGGAGGTTATAATTATGAAAAACAGAAGAATGTTGGGAATGATTTCGTTACTGGCTGCTTTTGGTATGATGGGTGTAGTTTCCTGTGGCAGTTCCTCTTCCTCAATTGTTTCGTCAGTTGAAACTACTTCAGCTGCTTCCTCAGTTGAGAAAGTCTTAGTCTTATCTGCTTCCTCTACCAAAGTCTATGTCGGAGCCAGCATTACTCTTACCGTAAAATGCGGCGGCAAGAATGTCAGCGATACTTTGACCTTTGAATCCAGTGATGCCACTATCGCGACTGTTTCCTCCA
>DHDT01000050.1:2816-3918 GCA_002399505.1 Caryophanales bacterium UBA4869
CTCAAGAATGTCAGTGATACTTTGACCTTTGAATCAAGTGATGCCACTATCGCAACAGTTTCCGCAGCTGGAAAGGTCGAAGGCTTAAAAGCCGGCAATGTGACAATCACCGTCAAGGCAACTGGCTATACTTCCGGAACAATCTCTCTTGCCATTGCACCTAGTTCTCAAGATGTGACCTTTGTCGTTACTCCCGCCTTTGCCGAAGGCTCTGGTATCACCGAATTTGAAACTGACAAGGCTATCTGGATTGCCAGTCCGGCTTTTGGAACAGAAACGAACTGGGGATACAAGATCCTTACCAAGAGCGAAACCGACTCTACTTGGTCCATCGTTCTTGAAGACTGTGAATTCGAGCAGACTCTTTCCTATAAGTTCTACTATGATGATGCCACCACCTTTGGATGGCGTAATGTCAATACCGAAAGTGTCGACAATGCCGCCAGAACCTATACCTTCGTTGAAGGAACAACCTCTGTCGCCTTAGCTGCCACCTTCAATATCGCAACCACTGTTCCTTCTGTTGCTGTCACAGTCAGCGGATTCACTTTTGATGATAAAACGACTCTCTTATCGACAACTTTCATCTATATCTATGACAATATCACCGATAGCACTAGAATGATGACCAGATCGACTAACGATACAGAAGATGATCCTTCCGATGATACTTTCAGCGTCAACATCAGCAATGTCTCTATCGGAGAATACGGACTTAAAGTGTCTTTATGCTTAGGACTTGAAAACTCCGATGCTGCTGCCCTTATGTGGAATTCCACTATCAGTGACACTTTCTATGCAATCGCCGCTGACACAACTGCTGTCGCTATCACCAATGCCACCTTTGCCAAACAGCCTGTCGCTCCTACCGGAACTCTGACTGCCACTTTGACTGGTGCCTTCACAAATATCACTGCCGGAACCGAAGTCAAAATCGTTCACGATGATGTCTGGACCGCTATGACTTATGCTGACAGTGCCTATACTTATTCGATAACCGGTTTGGCTGAGGGCGATACTTATAGCTTTTTTGTCTATTCCTGGTTTGATGATGCCGACCATAAAGTCTATGCTGATACCTCCACCAAATGGTCGCCAGACG
>DHDT01000044.1:0-523 GCA_002399505.1 Caryophanales bacterium UBA4869
CTTGATGAAAGACAGGACCGACTCTCTACAGGGCTATAGCCCAGATGCGCTGCGGCGTGGTCTTATTCGTATCGGTTCCTGAGGTCCCCAACCCCAGCTGACCATATTCATTTACCCCCCAGGAATACAAAACACCGGTATCAGTGAGGGCAAGAGAATGACTGACGCCTACTGCTATATCGGTAAACTTAACTCCGTTCACTGTTACTTTCTGCGGCGTGTCCTTATTTGTACCACTGCCAGAGGTTCCTAACCCCAATTGGCCATAATAATTGCTTCCCCAGGAATAAATATCACCTGAATCGGTAAGTGCCAGGGAATGTTCACTACCTGTTTGTACGTTGATGAACTTTACTCCACTGACTGGCACTTTTGTTGGCGAAGTTATTGGAGAATCGGTATTTCCTAACCCCAATTGGCCATAAGAATTGTGTCCCCAGGAATAAATATCACCTGTATCAGTAAGGCCCAGGAACTGCCCACCTCCACCTGCTATGTCAGTGAACTTGACTCCGCTCACTGT
>DHDT01000044.1:760-913 GCA_002399505.1 Caryophanales bacterium UBA4869
GCCCTGAGTTGATAAACCAATTGAAGAACTTACCGTTGATTCAACATCAGTGAAAACAACCTTAGAACCAGAATTGATATTGGCAGTAACTTCCTGCGGATATGTTTTATCCGTGCCATCACCGGAATCTCCTAACCCCAACTGACCAAAATA
>DHDT01000044.1:1046-7967 GCA_002399505.1 Caryophanales bacterium UBA4869
CTCCGGAGTCGGAAACGGCCAAGCAAAAATTGGTTCCAGCACTTATTTTGGTGAATTTTTTTCCATCGGCTTCTACTTTCTTCGGCAATTCGCTTTTTTTACCGGAACCTGATTCTTTTATACCTAACTGACCATAAACATTACTTCCAAAAGAATAAATATCCCCGACATCATTAAGGACCAAAGAATGATTGGCTCCTCCTGCTATACCTATGAACTTTGTACCTACAGAAGGGTTTGTCACTTTCTGAGGACTGGTCTGGTCAGCAGTAATAGCCCCTAGACCTAAGCAGCCCTCAGTATAATGTCCAAAGGAATACAAATCACCAGAATCTGTAAGAGCAAGAGTGTGGTATTGGCCAGCCACCATTTTTATAAAGCAGTTTACTCCTTCGGGCTTTCCAACCTTTTGTGGTGTAGTCTGGGTTGTATTCTTAGCAGCATCACCTAAGCCCAACTGACCATATAAATTAGTTCCCCAAGCATATATATCACCAGTATCGGTAAGGGCCAGAGAATGAAAATCGCCCGCCTCAATGCCGATGAACTTACTTACACCAACAGGCATGGTAACTTTATGTGGAGTTGGTTGATCTCCTTGGTTATCGCCTATGCCTAACTGGCTCTCATTGTTTCTTCCCCACGTATACAAAAGACCAGCGTCAGTCAAAGCCATGGAATGGTCGAATCCAGCAGCAATTTCAGTGAATTTGACGCCGCTAACTGTTACTAAAGTGGGCTTAAGTCGATATGTTGCATCCCCAAGGCCAAGCTGGACACTGCTATTATTTCCCCAAGAATAAATAGTTCCCGTATCTGTAAGAGCCAAGGAATGACCAAATCCAGCAGCTATGTCGGTAAACTTATTAACATTTGAAGGTTTGGAAACAAGCGTCGGCGAAGTCTTTGGAGAATCGCTGTTTCCTAACCCCGTCTGTCCGGCGTCATTTCTTCCCCACGAATAGATCTCACCGGTATCCGTAAGGGCAAGAGAATAATTGGAGCCGCATACCACTTTCACCACATCGATGCTGTTATCGATCTCATCAAAGGAAGGATAGACATTGATGTCTGTAGTGACGTTTGTCAAATCGGCCGCGGTGGAACCGCCTTTTGTAGTAACCCACTTGTTAAACTTATAGGAAGTCTTTCCGGAATTCGACTTGATAGGATTAGCAGGCTTCAAAGCCATGTTCCCTTTCTCAGTCTTGGTAGATAAAAGAAGGGTTGTTCCGTCACTGTCATAATAGTTGACGGTCCTAGGCTTGATGTAGTCGGCTTCGTTACTGACATTGATGTTCTGATTGATACCGGCATAGGCACCATAGGAGAGAACACCGAAAGAAGAAACAATCATACAGGACAGAATGATTTTGATTACATGTTTCACAATAAGCAGCCTCCTTTTACCAAGAGAAGCAAGTAGATGAAAATCCACCTAACGCCTCTTTTTTATACCTTGAATATAGCCATTGAAAAATCAATTGTCAAATGGAAAAAGCGCGATAAATACGGGGTTATTTTGGTATTATGTTGTTTTATAATCTATTGATAAAAATGAAAAAAATAAAGCGATTTTTACTACTGCAAAATCAATTCTTTTCTGATCTGTTTTTTAAAGAAATAACAAAGAAGAGCTTTTTTGTGTTTTTGTCTTTTAACAGAAAATTATTGTATTTCCAGACTTCCAATGTTCATCAGCACATTAATAAAACAATGAAATATCAGAGTAAAAAGACTTCGTTTGTTTGTTCTTTCAAATAAACATAATCTTTGTTAACCAATAGAATATTTTTCACTCACATAAAAATGATTTCTTCTTTTTAATTTATAAATAGACTGATTTAAAGAAAGTAACCTTTTCTCGTATTGTTTTTGAGTTGATTTATTCCTCTGTTTCCTGTTCCATGAAAAAACTAGGCATCATCTTAAGGCAAAGTACAGGAAACATAATAAGCAAAGCTTCATTTTGTTTTTTTCAATTACAAGATGTACAAATCCCTAAATTTGACTGATTATTCAGATTATCAAGTAATACAGATTTCTCTAAAACTGCAAGAATTTCATCTTTATTTACTTTTGGATAGTCTATATTTATAGTGAACTAAACGTCAAACATAACAAGCATTTTAGGGTGTCTTTCAGAAAAGCACTTATTGTTTTTCATCCTAAAATGGTATTCTGACGAACAATCGAAAATGATTTAATGCAAGCTAAACGTCAGAAAAAAATATGTTTGGTCTTAACCTTCAAAACTATTCAAATCAAAAACTAAGCCATCAAAAAGTGAACTTCAATGACACTGAAGTCAGCATTTCTCAGTTCAGAGAAGATATGCCTCTCTCTTCTAATTCAGACCAATAGCCTTTAGAAGTCACTATCAGATTGTCGAGTAGGATAATATTAGAATCCGACAGTATCTTTCTAAGCTTTTTAAATACTTCCAGATCTTTTAAAGAAGGTTTGGGAATAGAAGAGCAGTGATTGTGAGCGGTGATCACAAAAGAAGCCGGAAGAGAAAGAGAAGTCTTTAAAATAGAAGTGACATCCACTTTTACTCTTTCCACAGACTTAGAAGTAGATATCTCTCTTTTGATTATCATTTTTCTCTTATCCAGATAGAGGACTAACAGGCTTTCGCATTTTTCAGTTTGGAACAGAGGAATCAGGTCTTTTGCCAGCGAGTAAGTGTCCGTGACGCTTTTGTTCTCTTCAAAGGGAAGACGGCGGATTATTTCTCTCATAGCCAGAAGAAGAAAAGCCTTAGTTTTCTTTACTCCAAAAGTAGTCAGGTCATCGTAATCCAGACTGACTAAACCCCGGAGACCTCCTTTTTCGTATAGTATCCGGTTAGAGAATTCAACTACGTTCTCATTTTTGGTACCCGTGTTTAAAAGTAAAGCCAAGAGTTCCGAATCATCTAAAGTTGCTATTCCGTTTCTTATAGCTTTTTCACGGGGCTTTTCAATATTTGTTCCTCTGAAATACCTATCGCCTAATTCCACTGGAAGGTAAAACCTCCAGGCAGTGTCGTCTTACCGCTTTTACTGGTGAAAAACTTGTAGCAGATGATAGCGACTACCCCAATTGCCATCATCGCCAGAATAGTGGTGATGGTAATAGCTTCGCCGCCCTTTACTTCCTTCATCTCTTCCGTCGTGAGTTTTCTCATATTTTTTCTCTCCTCACTACTTATTAGGCCAGAGAGGCAGAAAAACACAAAAAAAAAAGGCCTCTTATTTTTCAAAGAGGCCTTTTACCTACTTTTCGTATTGACTCAGTTCTTTCTTATAGCTCTCAAATTTCTTCTTTTCTTCTTCGACTTTCTCAGGCTTGGCCTTTGAAAGGAAATTCGGATTGCTCAAGATCTTCTCAGAACGGCCAATCTCTATCTTGAGTTCTTCGATTCTCTTGGCTCTGATCCTTTCGGTATTGGCGTTATCTTCATCGACTATGGCCAGGGCAAAGGAGGGGAAGAAGATGAAGTCTTCGCGATTATCAGGACAGAACTCTATTTTCTTGGCAAAAGAGAAACGGGTAAGATAAGGTTCGACTTTCTTGAGTTCATCCTCTTTGCCCTGATAGAAGAGTTCAACAGGGGCATTAGGAGCCAGACGGTTTTCAGACTTGTGGTTACGGATAGCCTTGATGGCTTTTCTCAGAGAATCAGCTAACTGGAGATCTTTATTGTCGTAATTCTCATCGGAGCCAATAGGGTAGGATTCATCATAAAGAGAAGTCTTATGAAGGGGAAGATAGGAATAGATCTCCTCAGTGACAAAGGGAGCAAAGGGGAACAAGATTATCAATATCTTCTTCAGGACATCAAAGAGAACACTTAAAGTGGTGTTTTTCAAATCTGTGTCGGTGGAAGAGAGAGCGACTTTGGTGAACTCCAGATAATCGGAGCAGAAATCATCATAGACAAAGGAATAGATATAATTGGCGGCCTGCCCTAATTCATATTTGTCCATGTTTGTTTTTACGTTGATGAGAAGCTGATCAAGCTGGGAATAGATCCAGCTGTCCAAGTAGGAAAGCTTCTCCTTCTTGGGCTTTTGATAAACGAAGCCTTCCGGAAGCAAAGAGATTATATAACGGGAGGCATTCCAGACCTTATTGAGGAAGTTATGGGCTGATTCGACCTTATTCATCGAGAAGGTGATATCTAATCCCGGAGTGCCGCCGGTGGCCAGAGCATAACGGAGCGAATCAGTTCCGTATTGTTTGATGATGTCAAAAGGATCGATGCCGTTACCCAAAGACTTAGACATCTTTCTCCCCTGACTGTCACGGACAAGGCCGTGAATATAGACCTTCTTAAAAGGCATCCTGCCGGTGAAGTGAAGTCCTTCAAAGGCCATTCTCTCCACCCAGAAGAAGATGATGTCATAGGCTGTCACCATGACATCCAGAGGATAGAATCTCTGATAGAGCTTATCATCGAGGTCAGGCCAGCCTAAGAAAGCAAAAGGAGCCAAAGCGGAACTGAACCAGGTATCAAGGACATCAGGGTCCTGATTGTATCGGTTAGGATCAAGAGCGGTCTCCGAGCAGATAACCTCACCGGTCTCTTTGTCAGTATAGACAGGAATCTGATGTCCCCACCAGAGCTGACGGCTGATGCACCAGTCATCGGTGTTGCTGAGCCACTGATAGAAGATGTCGGCGTATCTTTCCGGGAAGAACTCGGTCTTTCCTTCGCTCTTCTGCATTTCCATAACCTTCTCACTCAAAGGCTGCATCTTGACAAACCACTGCTTCGAGAGCATCGGTTCGACAACAGCTTTGCTTCTTTCGGAATGTCCGACATTGTGAACGATGTCTTCGACTTTGATGAGATTGCCGTCTTCTTTGATCTTCTCGACGACTTTCTTCCTACAGGCATAACGGTCCAGGCCGTTATAGATGCCGCACTTCTCATTCATGGTTCCGTCGTTGTTCATCGTCTTGACCAATTTCAGATTATGACGTTTGGCAATGGCAAAATCATTGGGATCATGAGCGGGAGTGCATTTCATGACACCGGTTCCGAATTCAATATCGACATAGCGGTCGCCAATCAGAGGCAGAAGCTCGCCGTTTGCCGGATTGATGACTTTCTTTCCTTCCATCCCCTTATATCTCTTGTCATTGGGATTGAAGCAGACGGCTTGATCGCCGAACATAGTCTCAGGACGGGTAGTGGCGACAGTCAGGTAGGAGGAATGATCCTCGAACCAGTATTTGAAATAATAGAACTTGCCGTTATCCTGAGAATAGACGACTTCGATGTCGCTTAAAGCAGTCTGGAGTACAGGATCCCAATTGATGATTCTTTCTCCCCGATAGATAAGACCTTCGTCGTAAAGGCGCTTGAAGACTTTATTGACGGCTTTGACCATGCCGTCATCCAAAGTAAATCTCTCTTTGGAATAGTCAAGAGACAGACCGAGGGCTTTCCACTGTTTGGTGATGTAACTGGCATGTTCCTCTTTCCATTTCCAGGCCTCGGCTAGGAAATTCTCACGTCCCATCTCATATTTGTTCTTGCCTTCCCGGCGAAGTTTTTCTTCGACTTTGGCCTGAGTGGCAATACCGGCGTGATCCATATCGGCTAAAAAGAGAACATCGTATCCGGATAGTTTCTTATAACGGGCGATGATGTCGAGAATCGTCGTGTTGGTGGCGTGACCGATATGAAGAATTCCGGTGACATTAGGCGGAGGGACAATCATTGAAAAAGGAGTCTTGTCAAGATTCTCCTTCTTCATGGCCTCAAAATAGCCGTTGTCTTCCCAGAATTTCTCTTTGCCTTCTTCTACCGACTCATGGTCGTAGGCTTTTTGCATTTCTTTCATAAAAAAAGTGCTTCCCTTCAAAGCTTTTGATTTCTTTGAAGGGACGCACATGTTTGCTGTGCGCGGTACCACCCCTCTTCGGTATGTCCGCTCTCGTATACTGGTGATCTTGCTGGACCAGTTCCAGGGTTTCCCTGACTCCAGGACGACAGAAGAGAATGACCTTTACCCACTTTCACCAGCTGCTGGGCTCTCTAAGAAAGTCAACCTCTCTTCCCTTCCCTTCTTCATCACAACAAGATTATAGGACTTCAGGTCTGATTAATCTATATTATTTGACAAAAGAATAGATGTCTCTTTTTATGTCTTCTAAGCCTTTGTTGTCTTTAAGCCCGACTTCAAAGGAACGGACAGGAAGAAGTTTCTCTTCCTGGATTTTGAGGAAATGACGGTCGGAGGAATTCAGTTTGTCGCATTTGGTGAAGATGAAACTGTAGGGCATCTTGATGGCATCTAGATAATTGGCAAACTGGTCATCAGCAGGAAGAAGAAGACGACGGGAATCAATCAGAAGATAGACTTTTCTCAAAGACCGGTTGTCTTCCAGAAAATCCTTCATCATTCCCGAAAAGCTCTTTCTCTCGAAAGTGGCAAACCCGTAACCGGGGACGTCAGCCAGATAGAAACAGTCATCGATAAGGGAATAGTTGATCATCTTGGTAAGACCGGGAGTCTTGCTTGATTTCATGAAATCCTTATGTCCGACCAGGGAATTGATGAGGGTGCTTTTACCGACGTTTGACCGCCCGAGAAAAGTAATGGTAGGACGATCGAAAAGAAAGTTCTCCTTAGCGGGGGCAGATTTGACAAACACGGCCTTCGCAAAAAGGAACTTGGGCATATTTACTTGTTCTTTCCAGTCGATTTTGTAGTTTTGGCTTTAGAAGTTTTATCGTCTTTGGTCTTAGGGGAGGTAAGCTCGAAGATCTTTTTCTTCATCTTGGTAATATCATCGAGGAAGACACCGCTGAATAAGTCTTTGGCTTTCTTGACTTCGACGATATTGAGGGAATCAGCTATTTCCTTAGGAAGCTCCAGACGGTCTTTATGGTTTTCGGCCGGAATGAAGACAGTCTTGATA
>DHDT01000044.1:8153-21359 GCA_002399505.1 Caryophanales bacterium UBA4869
ATTTCGCCGGTCATGGCGACATCATTTCTGATTCTCACCTGACAGATGGCACTGATGATGCAAAGAGCGGTAGCGACACCAGCTGAAGGACCGTCTTTAGGTGTAGCGGATTCGGGGAAGTGGATATGGATGTCGTTAGCGGAGAAGAAAACAGGATTGATACCCAGCTCGTCGCCGATAGATTTGACATAGGACAAAGCCGTCTCACAGGCCTCTTTCATGACGGAGCCCAAGTTTCCGGTAAGAATCAGCTGACCTTTGCCAGGGAAAGTATTGACTTCGATATTAAGGACCTCACCGCCGGCTTCGGTATAAGCTAAGCCATTGATGATACCGACCTGAGAGTCATTGACATCTTTGTCATGGATGAAGATTTCGGCTCCTAAATACTTCTGAACTTCTTTAGAAGTGATGACAATATGGGAATTGTGTTCAGGGTCTTTAAGATATTCGACGGCAAATTTGCGGTCGATGGTGCCGATTTTTCTTCTCAAGTCACGGACACCGGCTTCACGGGTGTAATATTCGATGATGTAATCAAAGGCCTCATCGGTCCATTCCATCATACCTTCTTTGATGCCGTTGTCTTTTTCTTCAAGACCGATAAGATGGGTCTTGGCGATAGTGACCTTTTCAAATTTGGTGTAAGTGTTAAGTTCAATCATCTCAAGACGGTCGAAGAGAGGACCGGGAATCTTAGAAATGTCATTAGCGGTACAGATAAAGAGAACCTTAGACAAGTCAAAGGGCTCATCGAGATAGTTATCGGCAAAGAAGGAGTTCTGTTCAGGATCCAAAACTTCCAAAAGAGCAGAGGCCGGGTCGCCGTGATATCCACCGCCGTCAATCTTATCGATTTCATCTAAAAGGAAAACAGGGTTGTTGGTTCCGCATTTGTTGATGCCGGAGATAATCTTGCCAGGCAAAGCGCCGATATAAGTACGGCGATGACCGCGGATTTCCGCTTCATCGGAGATACCGCCTAAAGCTACCTTGGTGAATTTTCTTCCTAAGGCTTCAGCTATGGAGATTGCCAAAGATGTCTTGCCGACACCAGGTGCACCATAGAAGCAAAGGATAGGAGCTTTGAGAGAATGAGTAAGTTGCTTTACGGCTAAATATTGAAGAATACGGTCTTTCTGCTTTTCAAGTCCATAGTGGTTTTCATCCAATACTTTCTTGACGTTAGCTAAGTCGTCATTATCGGTAGAAGAGATTTTCCACGGTAAAGAAGAAATCAATTCCAGGTAGGAAGTGACAACACCGATTTCCTGGCTGCCAGTTGGCATCGCCTTAAGACGAGAGACTTCGGAACGGATTTTCTTCTTGATGTTTTCAGGATAGAGGTCCGGATTGTCCTTGAGTTTCTTTTCGTAGACTTCCTCAGGGTCGCCGCCATCAAATTCCTTCAGTTGATTTTTGACGACCTTCATCTTCTCGCGAAGGACGTATTCACGCTGATTTTTGTCGATGGCATCGGAAACCTGTTTCTGGATATCGTATTCGATCTTGGAATCAAGATTGAAACGATCGAGATCGTTGATGACCAGACGGAACTTTTCAATCGGGTCCTTTTCCTCAATGATGAGCTGCTTGGTGAAAGTGGAACTGCCTAAAAAGACGGAAAGATGATAAGGAATGTTTTTGACGTCAGGAACTAACTGAGAAAAATCGGGAAGTTCGGGAAGACGAGGATATTTCTTGCGGAGAGTGGTATAGGTTGTAGTAAACTCTCCAAACATCTCATAGACCTTGGAGTCTTCACGGTCATAGACGGGTCTGGTGCCCATCGTGGCCATGACAGTACCGGTCTTTATATCGACATTGAAGTCAACTAGATCAATCGGAAGCTTTCCGACGATGACGGCTTTCAGTCCGGTGGCATCAGGAACGATCTTGATGACCCTGACTAAAACAGCGACTTTTCTGACGCTTGGCAAAATGAGATTGTCAAAATCGCCATAGGCGTTATCAGTCGTTGCAAAAGCCATGGCAAATTCCGAACCCGTCTTCATCTGGGAGAGAAGATGAGTATCATAGGAATTTCGGGCCGTGATTGTCATCTCTACATCGGGAAGAGCAATATCTTTATGATTAGGAAGAACGGATAAACGACGAGGTGCATATGAATCCATAGCAAAAATCCCCCTATATTTTATAGCACACAGCTAAAACTTATAAACGTCGCGGAATTATGAAACGAATAAGATTTATTACTTTTTATCACTAGCATCAAGAGCCTTGTCTTCGGGCTTTTTCTCTTCGGCCTTTTCGGCAGGCTTTTCCTCTTCGATCTTGTCGCCGTTGAGTTCAAGGATCTTATTCTGAACTCTTTCAGACATGATGGAAGCAACGATGTTGTTGAGGTAGTTGTTGATTTCGTTTCTGATCTGATCTTCAGGAAGCTTCTGAGACTTGAGATACTGAGTGAAGTTGTTGATGAACTTGTTGACAGGTGAATTGATCTTCTTGGCAACATCTTCCTCGTTGACCATCGGAAGCTTCTCAGCTTCAGCGATAGCATCATAAATCAAAGAAGACTGGAGTTCAGAAGTCAGACCGATCTTGATTTCGTTCTTGTAATCTTCTTCATTCTTGTTGATGAGCTTGAGATATTCTTCAAGAGAGAGACCCTGCTGTTCGATTCTCTTGGCATCAGAATCCATGCGGTCCTGAACCATGGCATCGAGATATTCGCTAGGAATGGCAAATTCGGAAGTCTCACGGCACTGAAGCAGATAGCCGTTGACCTTTTCATTGCGGAAATCAGTCTTGTTGGCCTTAGCTAAACGGGCAGTGATCTTAGCTTTGAGATCAGCTAAATCCTTGGCGGCATTCTCACCGCTTAAGGTAGTGGCAAAATCATCATCGATTGTGGGTACCTGTTTGACCTTGATGGCATTGACAGTGACCTTGAAGACAACAGCCTTGGAAGTCAAAGGAGCAGGATAGTTGTCAGGCATAGTGAGCTTGACGTCAAACTTATCACCGGCCTTATGGGAAACGATCTGTTCCTCAAAGCCAGGGACAAAATGCTTGCTGCCTAACTCTAAATCAAATTCTTTGGCCGAACCGCCATCGAATTCCTTGCCGTCCATAAGTCCGACAAAATCGATGTTGGCAGTATCGCCCATCTTGGCAGCCTTGTCAGTCTCAGGGACTAATTCGGCATTGTCGTTGGCAAGCTTTGTAAGCTCAGCTTCGACATCCTTGTCAGTGACAGTCTTTTCTACGGCATCACTTTTGAGATCCTTATAGGAACCTAACTTGGTGACAGTGGGTCTTAAGACATAGACGATAGTGAACTCAGCTTCATCGGCAGAGAACTTATCGACGTTGACATGCGGACGGAAATGACCGAGAATCTGGTTCTTTTTCAGATATTCGGAGAACTCGGGATCTTTTTCAAAAGTATCATCGACAGTCTTGAGAAGGTTATCGATAGTACGATTGACAATATCTTCGTTTCTGAGATAGTGGCTGGCCTCATCGATAGGGGCTTTGCCTTTGCGGAAACCTTTGACGGTTACGTTCTGGCAGAGGTGGTTGATAGCCTTTTGGCTGGCCTTGGCGATCTCATCCTTGGCAAAGATAGCCTTGGCGGTAAGATGTCCGTTCTCATTTTTAAAACTGTGATTCATTTTTTCTTGTTCTCCTGTTTAGTCGTCTATTCCAAAAATTAACAAGCTTATTAATTATATAGACCTTTATAGTCTATTTCAAGCAAAACGACGCCGTATTTTCTATTAAGAGAGAGGTGGGAGAAAAGGTTTATTGAAAGAAAGATTGAAGGAAGACGGAGCTTAAATCAAAACCTGACATACAAGCTTAGGCTCAGATGATTTCCTCCAGAGTCAAAAGATAGCGATAGGAAGAAATAAGTTCCATCAAAGACAGCTTCTTATCTGCTCTGACAAAGGAGGAAAATTCCTTGAAAGCGCCAAATAGAAGAGATGAGGGAACAAAATCTATGACTTCAGAATTCGTATAGGAAGAAATCGATATAGAGGGGAATCTTTTGGAAAAATAGGGAATGAAACTTTCAATTGTTTTCTTCAGGGAGGATTTCATCTCCACCAGGTCTTTGTCTAAAAGAGAAGCTGAGACCTTTCCAAGAAGAGAGAAAGTAAGAAGATAATCCGTGTCTTTTTCATCAAAATCGGGATGTGAATTCAAGAATGAAGAGATATCCTTAGAAAGATCGGAGGTTTTCATCAGTGAATCTTCTTCAAGTGCCAGATATCGCGGTTGTATTCAGATATCGTTCTATCGGAACTGAACCAACCGGAGTAGGCGACATTGGTGAGGCACTTTCTTCCCCACTGATAACGGTCAAGATAGAGAGTCTCCATCTTCTTGGAGGCAGTAAGATAAGAACGGAAATCCTTGAGGACCATGTATTCGTCAGAACGGTACATGATCTCATCGAAAATCATCTGGAATTCGCCTTTGTCCTTAGAGAAGGTGCCGTCGATGAGACTGTCCATGACTTCCTTGACTTCAGGATCGCTGTTGTAGATATCCCAGGGAGAATAGGAGTTGGCGAACTTGATCTTCTGGACTTCATCGGCATGGAGACCGAAGATGACAGAATTCTCACTGCCGACAAAATCGGTGATTTCGACATTGGCACCATCTAAAGTGCCAAGAGTGATGGCGCCGTTCATCATGAACTTCATGTTGGAGGTGCCACTGGCCTCTTTGCCAGCCAAAGAGATCTGTTCAGATATATCGGAGGCAGGAATGATCACTTCTGCCTTGCTGACATCATAGTTTTCGATGAAGGCGACCTTGATGAACTTGCTGATCTCCGGGTCGGAGTCGATAGTCTTAGAGACGGAGAGGATCAATTCGATGATCTTCTTTGCATAAGTGTAGCTAGGAGCGGCCTTGGCACCGAAGATGTAGGTATGAGGATAGACGCGGAAAGTGGGATTGGCCTTCATTTTCAGATAAAGGTGAATGATGCGGAAGATATTCAAAAGCTGTCTCTTATAGGCGTGAAGACGTTTGATCTGAACATCGAAGATAGAATCAGGTGAGGCCTGAATTCCCGAGGTGTTCTTGATAAGTTCCAAAGCATCCAGCTTATTGGATCTCTTGATGGAGTTGACTTTCTCGTAGATTTTCTGATGATCCTTGGAATCATCGCAGTAGGGAAGCAGATCCTTGAGTCTTTCCGGAGTGGTGATGAACTTGTCGCCGATTAAAGACTGGACATAGTCGGAAAGGCGGGGATTGCTGACTAAGAAGAAGCGGCGATGGGAGATGCCGTTAGTCTTGTTGTTGAATTTCTTGGGGTAGAGACGATAAAGGTCTTTGAAAGTCTCAGCTTCGAGAATCTGAGTGTGAAGATTGGCAACGCCGTTAACAGAATAGGCGACATTGATGGCCAATTGACACATATTGACGTTTCCGTCCCTGATGATGATGTCATTGTCAATCTGGCTTTCCGGAACCTTCATTTCACGGAATCTCTGAAGCAGACGGCGGTTGATCTCCTCGATGATCATATAGACACGAGGTGCAACTGAGGCGATATAGCGGCAAGGCCATTTCTCCAAGGCTTCCGGCATGACGGTATGATTAGTGAAGGCAAAACAGCGGGAAACGATGTCAAAAGCCTCATCCCAGCCATAGCCGTTCTCATCCATGAGGATTCTCATGAGTTCAGGGATAGCCATAATCGGGTGAGTGTCATTGAGCTGGAAGACATAGTGATCCGGCAACCCGCTCAGGGTGCCGCATTCGCCTTTTTCGCGGTTGACGGCAAACTGAATGCCGGAAGAGATAAGGAAATACTGCTGACGGAGACGGAGTAGTTTTCCTTCTTCGGTCGAATCATCGGGATATAAGCCGTGAGTGATATCACGGATGAACTTCAGATAGGAAGTGAAATCGGCAGCCGGAGGAAGCTCAGCTTCGCTAGGTTCAGCGTACCAAAGACGAAGGGTGTTGACGACTTCGTTCTTATAGCCGATTATCGGTACATCGTAAGGAACGGCTAAGACGGAGTAGGCGTTGTTCGTTCTCCAGCGGACATCACCAGTCTTATCATCGCGATAGGTCTCAGGGTTTCCATAGAATTTGACGGTGACGGCATCATTGGGCTTGCGGATTTCCCAGGGGAAACCATTTAAAAGCCAAGTGTCAGGATATTCTTCCTGACGGCCATTACGGATCTTCTGGCGGAAGAATCCATATTCATAGCGGATGCAGTTTCCGTGTCCCGGCAGTCCCAAAGAGGCGATGGAATCCATGAAGCAGGCAGCCAGACGGCCTAGACCGCCGTTTCCTAAGCCGGCATCAGGTTCCTGTTCCTTGAGTTCGCTGTAGTTGATGCCTAAGTCAGAAAGGGAGGTCTTGACATCATCGAGGATGCCTAAATTATAGAGGTTAGTCGAAAGTTCACGTCCGATGAGGAATTCCATCGAGAAATAAATCAGCTGTTTCTGGCTGTGTTCGACTACTTCTTCTTTGCATTTCTTGCCGTAGATATTGGCGTAGTCACGGACGATGGTGCCTAAGATATCGTAAAGTTCCAAAGAGCGGAGTTTCTTAGGGTCACGACCGTATTTTTCAATACATCTCTGAGTAAAGTCAGTCTTAAAATAATCGCGGAATTCTGCACCTGGTTTGATTTCTACCATTTTTAGTTCTCCTATTGATCGATTTTCGGCTTAATCAGACAAGAAATCAGATATGGATCTTATTCTTGATTTCGGCAGTCTCAGCGCCATCCTTGGAAATATAAGGACGGATAGTGTCTTTGCGGGGCTTTCTATAGCAAAGATAGACAGCGCCGAAAGAAGGGATCTTCAGGGTGATTTTGAATTTCTGATTGTGGATACCTTCGCCATGAGTGACCAGAGGATTGTTGTTGTACTGATTCCAGCCGCCATAACAGCCTTTGTCAGTATTGAGAATTTCCTCATAGGTTCCCTCATAGGGAACGCCGATATCATAATCCCAATAAAAATTAGGTGTCATGTTAAAGATGAATATCAGGCATTCGTCTTCGCTTTCTCTCTTGAAGACATAAACGGACTGCTCGGCATTATCTGCCATAATCCAAGAGAAATGAGAAGGATTGTATTCTTCAAAATACATGGCGGAATGGTTGCGGTAGATCTGATTAAGGTCCTTGATCAGACGCTGTATTCCCTGATGCTTAGGATATGAGAGGATATTGAAGGCGACAGGATCATATTCTTTCCATTCGTCAAAAGTTGCGATTTCATTGCCCATGAAATTGAGCTTTTTCCCAGGGTGAGCCCACTGATAGGCATAGAGGTTTCTCACATTGGCGAATTTGTTGTCATAACTGCCCCACATCTTGTTTAAGATGGTGCCCTTCATGTGAACTACTTCATCATGAGAAAGAGGAAGAATGAAGTTTTCGGAATAGAAATATGCCATCGAGAAAGTAAGCTGATTATGGCAGTATTTTCTATATACTGGATCCTTCATGTAATATTTGAGGGTGTCATTCATCCAGCCTAAATCCCATTTGTAATCAAAGCCCAGTCCTTCGTCAAAGCCGCCTTTAGTCACGTGGCCGTAGGCGCTAGAGTCTTCGGCAATCATCATGATTCCCTTGAAAAGAGAATGCAGATAGCCGTTAGCTCTCTTGACGAATTCGATGGCGCCGGAATTCTCGCCTTTCGAGGCATCGCCATCCCAGTAGATGACATTGCTGACAGCATCAAAGCGGAAGCCGTCGACATGGAATACCCGAGCCAGATAGACTAAGGAACCGATGAGGAAACTGCGAACGGGATCTTTGGCAAGATCGAAGTTCTTGGTTCCCCACTGACTGAACTCGTGTTCGTTTGCATATTCAAAGACACAGGAGCCGTCAAATTTTTCAAGTCCGAAAGGATCAAGAGCAAAATGGACAGGGACAAAGTCCATGATGACACTGATGCCGGCCTTATGCATCTTCGAGACAAAGACGGCAAAATCAGAGGGCGATCCCCAACGACCGTCTATCGCATAAAAGCCCAGAGTCTGATAACCCCAGGATTTGTCATTAGGATAAGCGCTCACTGGCAAGGCTTCCACGTGGGTATATCCCATATCTAATAAATAAGGAATAAGGATATCCGCCAATTCGGAATAAGAATACTGTGAGCCGTCTTCTTTTCTCTTCCAAGTACCCATATGGAATTCATAGATGGAAACCGGTTTGTTGAAGCAGGTATCGCGGTCGGTGATAAACTCCTCGTCATTCATCTTGATCTTCTCAATATCGAAAATTATGGATGAACCTCCTTCGCGGAGTTCATCCTGAAATGCAAAGGGGTCCTGTTTGTCCTTCCAGAAGCCGTCACAACCGAGAATATGGAATTTGTATTGTTGTCCTTCTTTGGCAGTGGGAACAGTGATTTCATAAAGGCCTTGATAATCGAGTTTCTGCATCTGATAGCCTTCAGGCTTCCAATCATTGAACTCCCCAATCAGGTCGACTTCCTTAGCCATCGGTGCATAGACACGGAAAACAAATCCGGTCTTTCCTTCTTCTGCACGATGAACACCGAAATACTGATATGCGTCGGGGCAATGACCCTGAAGGAAACTATCGAAAAAGGAATGGTAATCCATTTTTCCTGGTCCTCCCAATAAGTCCTTTCAAATTATATCACAAGAAAGCTTAATTAAAGAGAAGTAAAAACCTCTTTGTCTTGTAAACAAAAGTAATCAAAGATACAATAAATCATATCGAAACGAGGTATAAAGCGGTTATCATGAACAAACAATTCAAAATCATGTGTGTCAATGCCGGTTCGTCTTCTCTGAAGTTCAAACTCTACAATATGGATGCCAAAGCCAGTCAGGCCCAGACTCTCAAAGACAAGAGCCAGTACTTGCAAGTGCTTACTTCCGGCATCGTCGAGAGAATCGGACATGAAGATGCAATCTTCACTATCAAAAAGCCCGGCGGTTTCAAGAAAACTATCGTTCTTCCTGTTAAGAACCATGATGTAGCTGTTCATTTGGTCCTAGACGGAATCATCGAAAACGGAATCATCAAGTCTCTGGATGAAATCAACGGAATCGGAAACCGTATTGTTCAGGGAGGACCCTACTTCAGCGATTCAGCTCTCTTCACTGAAGATACCTATAATAAAATCGAAGAACTCATACCTTTAGATCCTCTCCATGCCGAAGCTCACCTCACCTGCTTCAATGCCTTCAAAAAAGCCTTGCCTGAAGTCGGAGAAGTCGCCATCTTCGATACTGCTTTCCATCAGACCATGGCTCCGAAGGAATATATGTATGCTCTCCCCTATGAGTATTACACCGAGTATAAGGTGAGAAGATACGGTGCTCACGGAACCAGCCATAAGTATCTTTCGACTGTCGTCAGAGAGACTTATCTCAAAGGTCAGGAACATTCCAATATCATCACCCTCCATATCGGAAGCGGTGCCTCAGTCGCTGCTGTCAAGGATGGAAAGTGCATCGCCACTTCCATGGGTCTCACACCCTTAGCCGGTGTAGTCATGGGCTCAAGAACCGGTGACATCGATCCTAGCTGCATGCCCTATCTTTGCCGCTGCACTGGAAAAACAGTCGATGAGATGTATGATATCTACAACCATCAGTCCGGTGTCTTAGGAATCAGCGGAATCTCCAACGATACCCGCGATGTTCAAAAAGGAGCTGAAGAAGGCAACGAAAAGGCAAAACTGGCTATGGATATGTACAGCCAGTCCATCGCTGACTATATCTGCATGTACTATGGAAAACTAGGCCATGTCGATATGATCGTCTGCTCAGCCGGTGTCTTTGAAAACGCCCCGGCTTTCAGAACTCTCACTTTCCGTGACTGTGCTGAAGCTCTCGGTATCAAGATCGACGAAAAGCTCAATGAGACGACAGTCTTAGGAAAAGAAGGTTTCATCTCTTCCAAAGACAGTAAGATACCAGTCGTCGTCATTCCTACCGATGAAGAACTGATGATCGCTTTGGATACAGCCAGAATCTTAAAGCTCTAGCAAAATATAATCACTAGGAGGTGAACATGAAAAATAAAATCAAAAGTCTTCTTCTTTCTCTCTTCATGCTCACCTCTTTTTCTTTGCCTTCCTGTTCAAAATCGGTCTCTTACAAAGACCGGGTCATCACCAGAAAAGTCCAGGATATCGATAGTTATGTTGTTTTGAGAGATGAAAACGAACTGATTGACATCAGCCGCTATGACGATGCTGTCATCGTCGTCACAAGCGAGGGCTGCTCTTATTGTCAGGCTCTCTATCAAGAGCTCAAGACCTATATCAAAGAGACTGAGAACGTCATCTACACAGTTGATTCCCTGATCTACAACACCTGCAAAAAAGCTGAATACAATCTTTCCGGAACTTATGCCGGTCTCTATCCGACAATCGGAGGCACGCCGACTTTTCTCTTCTACAAAGAAGGGAAGATCGTCAACACCTTTGTCAAAACCACTGTCGAAGAGGACCTTTTTTCCGTATTAGAACCCTATATCTATGATATGAACCTTTATCAGATCAATGACTTCATCAAAGATGATGATGTCTATTATCAGGATATATCAGAGGAATACGACCATCTGGGTTTTGGTACTTCCGCTTTGGATTCCAAAATTCTTTCAGATGAAAAGCTGACGGTTTTATATACGTACCGCCGCTGCCCTGACTGTCTCTCCTATAAAGACGAAGTTCTCTATCCCTACCTTAATGAAAACAAAGACAAGAAGATATATTTCTATGAATGTGACGGCTATTATCTTCTCAAGAGAAGCGAGGATTCGGACGATAAGAATCTCGGATTGAAAAAGTGGAGCGATTTCTGCGTCAAATACCATCTCTCCGATTATCCTGTCACCGATATCAACGGCAATCAGGCCGGCTATGTGCCGACTACAGTCGCCTTCAATAAAACTTCCTATAAAATCGATGTCTTTGCAAATGACGGACTTATCGCCAGGGACCAGGACGGGTATCTCTATTACTCACGGGCCTTTCATTCTAAAGTGAAAGAACTTAGAAGCACTACCAAAGTCGAGGAAGGAGATACGACTTCCAAGACTTATCAAAAAGCCATGAAGGAACTGGCTCAAAAGGCCTTAGAGGTCGAGAGAGAACTGTCTCTCAGTTTCCTCAGAGAAAACTTATGAAACATCTCTCGGTCTTTTTAATCCTGCCTTTCCTGATTCCCTTATCATCCTGCAGCCAGACTAAGGAGAAGATCCCGGTTTTTTCCTATGAGTCATCCGTCACGGAATATGAAACAAAGAAAAGATACCTGACTTACAGCGTCTCCAAAAGTCAGCTCCAGTCTCTGATTCAATGCAAAGGTGATTTCTTTCTCTACGTCTATGCTCCAGGCTGCGGTACCTGTGACTATTTTTCAGTATTAGTCAACGACTATATCAATACCAACAAAGTTGTTTTCCCCTATATGTTCCTGTCTTTATATAATCAAGTCGAGGGAGTCCCTTCTTTAAGCGATTCTTCTCTTCTCTTCTTCCGAGACGGAAAATGTACGGATACCGTCCTAGTTTCCGCCATGGAGAAGGACAATGACCTCTTCTATTCCAAGATGGATGAAAACTGTGTCCTCGAAGGGGTATCGCTTCTGAATTCCTGTTATGTCGATACTTTCCTTCAAAACGGACACGTCTCTTATTTTCTTTCCTCAGAGCTTTCTCTCGATAAAAACGACAACGCCTATGTATCTAACCCCTATGACTCTAAGACTCTCTTTGACAAAGAGGCTGTCGTTTTATTGATCGATGAAAAAAGCTACCCGGACTTAAGTAAGCTCCCCGATTTCCTCACCGCCGAGAAAATAACCGATATCGCCTTTGTTTCCGCTGAAAAAGACAAAGGAACTCTCTTTTCCTTCTTAGGCATCGATGAAACCTTTGATCCCCTCATCAAACTGACTTATGCGGATAACGTCATCAATACCGTCACTTATCAAAGCATATGAAAAAACGGCCGAAGCCGTTTTTTTTAATCAGTTATTTTATCTAATTCGGCCAGGAGAAGAGGAAGCTTGTCGATAGAAGTCAGACGGCAGCCGGCCGCATAGTCATGGCCTCCGCCATCAAAGAGAATGGCGACAGGGGCGACGTGTTTGGAGTTAGAACGAAGAGACACGCGATACTGGCCCTTCTTCTCGTCTTCGGTGATAGAGCAGACCGCTTTGACGCCCTTCATATTGCGGAAATTGTTTATGAAGAGATTTCCTTCATCGATAGTCATATCCAGTTCCTTCATCGTCTTTTTGTCAAAGACGAAATAACAGGTTCCCTTATCGGTAATATGATAATTGTTGAGGACGTATTTCTGGATGTTCATTCTTCTCTGATCAGTCTCATACATACGATTATAGACATCGGTCATATCGACGCCGTGATCTAGAAGATCACCGGCGATTCTCAAAGTGGCACTGTCGGTGTCCTGATAAAGGAATCTTCCGGTATCTCCGACGATTCCGGTATACAGATACGAAGCCGCTTCTTTAGAAAGACGCAGTTTCTTCTTTCTGCTCAGGGCAAAAAGGGCGATGATCTCAGCAGCGGCGGGGCGATCGGGGAAGACGATCTGGAAATCACCGAAATCATCTTCCGGCTTAGGAAGAGGATGATGATCGATCTTGATGACTTCTTTGGCAAAGCGGAGAGTCTCAAGATGGGAAATACGGTTGCGGTTGGAGATATCGACACTGATTGCAAGATGGGGACTGTCGAAGAAGGACTGACTGACGTTTTCCGGGAAGGGGAAAAGCAAAGGGAACAAAACCGGTACCGTATCACCGACAAAGTGAACCTCCTTATCAGGATAATTGTCCTTAATCCAAGTATATAAGCCCATCTGAGCACCTAAGGCATCAAAATCAGGTGACTCGTGTCGATAGATGACAATCGCGGAATACTCGCTGATTTTCTTCTCTAAATATTTGAATTTCTCTCGAAAGCTTTTAATTTCTTCGTTGTTGATCATAAGACCTCCTTATTGCACTGTATGTGCACTAAACCTTTATATTCTATCAAAAAAATAACCGAGTTGGTGGATATTGCGTACTCTTGACATTTATCTTATATTATCCCTTGCACTGAGCTTCATTTTGAGATATCATTAATGAGCCGTTTTTACGGCCCTGTAGCTCAGTTGGATAGAGCAACTGACTTCTAATCTGTAGGTCGCCGGTTCGAATCCGGCCGGGGTC